>JBFGYN010000037.1:0-14690 GCA_041587415.1 Candidatus Competibacterales bacterium
AAGGGCGCCGACCGATGCTGCGTGCGCCGGTGGCCGGCCTCTTCGAAACCTACATTGGCACACCAGCGTATCTCGACGTGCATGCACTGAATCGCCTAATGCTGGAGGGCAAGCTTTGGTCCGGCGCGCATCTCATGGTGGATTCCAATGAGCAGCAGCGGCTTTTCCGTGAACTGAAACACGTTCCCCAAATTGCGTCGCTTACCGTCAAGCAGGCGGCGATCGACACGTTCCACGAGACCCTGGCGGAAACCATCGTCATTTATATCTCTTTCTTCGTGGCCTTCGCCTGTACCCTCGCCTTCGCGGTTTCCTACAACGCCACGCGCATCGCGGTGTCCGAGCGAGGCCGCGAACTCGCCACCCTTCGTGTGCTCGGCTTCTCGCGTGCCGAAATTTCCTACCTGCTGCTGGGAGAGATCGGGCTGCTCACCTTCGTGGCGCTACCCTTGGGTTGCGCCTTCGGTTATGGGTTGGCGCAACTCATCACCGGCAATTTCAAAACCGAGCTGTATCGGATCCCGCTGGTGATAGACATGTCGACCTTCGGTTGGGCAATGCTGATCGGATTGGTGGCAACGGCACTGTCCGGACTCATCGTTCGCCGCCGGCTCGACCGGTTGGATCTGGTCGGCGTGCTGAAGACGAGAGAGTGACCGAATGGCAAGTTTGAAATGGCGCAGGATTGCATTGTGGGGGCCAACGACCCTACTGCTCGCCACGGCCATTGTTTGGCTATTCCGGCCGCAGCCGGTCCTGGTGGATCTGGCGGCAGTCCAGCGCGGCCCGATGCGGGTAACGGTCCGCGAGGAGGGGCAGACCCGAATCCGGGACATCTTCGTCCTCTCGGCCCCTGTGGGTGGGCTGGTGCGCCGGATCGGTCACGAGGTGGGTGATCGCGTGCGCGCAAACGACACCATAGTCGCCCGCATAGAACCGAGCGAACCGGATTTCTTGGACGTGCGAACGGAGGCGCAGGCAAGAGCTGCCATACAGGCCGCGCAAGCGGCGCGGGAGCTGGCACGTGCAGAACTGAATCGCGCCGACGCCGAGCTCGAGTTCGCGAGGGCAGAGCTAAACCGAGCGCGGGACCTGAGTCTGCGCGGTCTTGTCAGCAACAGCGCCCTGGACGAGGCTCAGCGACGCGCCCGAACTGCCAGCGCAGCGCATCTCGAGGCCCAGGCGCAACTGGACATGCGCGACTTTCAGGTGGAGCAGGCTCGCGCACAGCTGGTCGCGCCAACCGAAGCCAGGTCCCGCTCCGACTGCGAGTGTGTGAACGTCTACTCGCCAGTTGACGGTCAAATACTACGTCTGATCCACGAGAGCGAGAGTGTGCAGCCGGCGGGCGCCGCCCTGATTGAGATCGGCGACCCGACGGACCTGGAAATCGTCGTGGATTTGCTGTCGTCGGATGCCGTCAAGGTTGAAGCGGGACAGCGAGTAGTCATCGAGGAATGGGGGGGTGACTCTGCGCTAGAGGGAACGGTCAACCGGGTCGAACCCTACGGTTTCACCAAAGTTTCGGCGCTCGGCATCGAGGAGCAGCGGGTGAACGTCATCGTCGACCTATCCGACCCATCGGAAAAATGGGCGAGGCTTGGGCACGGGTACCGTGTCGAGGCAAGCATCGTGATTTGGGAGGCCGACGCAGTGCTCAAAGCCCCAATGTCGGCCTTGTTTCGGCAAGGCAGGCGATGGGCCGCCTACGCGGTCGAAGACAACCGGGCCCGCGTTCGAACCGTGGAGGTTGGCAGGCGCAATGGCCTCGTCGCGGAAATCGTCTCTGGACTGGAGCCGACGGCGACCGTTGTTCTCAACCCGGGTGATCGGGTGAGCGAGGGGGTGGAGGTGACCTCGAGGTAGTCAATATGGGAAGTGAAATCCCCTCATGCGACCAGCGCGATTCGCAGGTCGGTGGAGGCAAGGGTCTGAATCGCTTGCGTTGCACCCGCTGGCAGCTCCACCGGGAGAACCAAAAGCCGTGATCCGAGCGCACGTGCCGCCACGAGGATGTCACCGTGCGCATCTGTTGCAAGGCAGACCAGACGCGGCTCCCGACCAACGTTGCGCAAATCACCTCGCATCCGATCGGCCAGTTCCGCCTGCTGCTTTGAAGAGACTTGCCGTGCCAGGACAATTGCTTCGCCGGGACCGTCACCGACGAGGCGCGCCGCCACCCGCAGTGCGCGGCCGGCCGCTTCCGTCGCGTTCCAGTAGACGCAAACCGGGCGCCTGCGGGCAGCGGGCAGATTGGACCGAAGGGCGAACTCCCCACCCAGGCGCCTGCCCATGAGGAAGATGACGTCCGCGGGACCGGATGCCAGCAACGTATCGGCCACCAATTTTCCGCGGACCACGTTCAGAGTGGTGTGCAGCTTCTGTTCCGCGGCGATGCCTTCCAGCGTGCTGCGCAGGCGCTCAACGCGCAATCGCATCTGACGGGCCAACATCATAGGATCCAGCTGCCGCTGCGATGCGGTACTCCGCAGGACCTCGCGGGCGAAAGGCAGGCCAGAAAGATTTATCAAGTTCAGGTCCTCGATGAATAGCGCGGCAAGTTCCGACCGGGTTCGGACCGCGAGCACGGCGGCCTCTTCCAGCGCCACCCGAAGTTGCCCCGTATCTTCCAGGGCGACGAGTATTCGCCCCCCGCTGGCACTATCGCGGACCATGGGCTTCGTCCTGTCCGGATTGGTGATCTCGGGACGCGAAGTTGCGGCGTGCCGCCGCATAAGACATAAGCTGCGCCTCGACCCGAGCGTTTACGCTGCCGGAAGGGAAACGTCCCTGCGCATCGCGTTCGCCTGCGTCTGTGTCCATGAGCAGCGATATGGCCTGGTCCACCGTTTCGACTGCGAAGACGTTGAACTGCTCGGCTTCCACGGCGTCGATCACGTCACGGCGCAGCATCAGGTGCTTGACGTTGCTGGCCGGAACGACGACGCCCTGGTCACCGCACAGGCCACTTTCCTGGCACACATCGAAAAAGCCCTCGATCTTTTCGTTCACACCGCCGATTGCCTGCACGTCGCCGTGCTGATTGACCGATCCGGTCACCGCCAGCGACTGTCGGATCGACACAGCGGAGAGTGCGGACAGCAGCGCGCACAACTCGGCCACCGAGGCACTGTCGCCCTCCACCATGCCATAGGACTGCTCGAACACCAGGCTTGCCGCCATGGAAAGCGGGGCCTCCACCGCATAGCGGGCGTTCAGATAGCCCGCAAGAATCATCACGCCCTTTGAGTGAATGGCGCCTCCGAGGTCCGTTTCACGCTGGATGTCAATCACTTTCCCGTCGCCAAGCCTCGTGGTCGCTGTAATTCGCACCGGCTGACCGAAGCGCGCGCGGCCCAGCTCCATGACCGACAAACCGTTGATCTGGCCGACCCGCTCCCCGCTGGTATCGATGAGCAGGATGCCGCGTCGCATGGATTCCTGAATTCGTTCCCGGACCCGGCTTACCCGATATGTCTGCTGCTCGATTGCCCGCTCCAAATCCGCCACATCGACGACCTTGCGCCCCTGCTCGGCCGCCCAGTGATCGGCCTCGCGCAGCAGTTCGACGAGGTCCCCCAGGTGAGTGGTCAGCTTCTCCCCGTCGTCGGCAAGCCGGGCTGCACGCTCGACGAATCGCCCGACGGCGCGCTTGTCGAGTGGCTTGAGCCGGTGCCGATGGGCGATGGTTGCGCAAAGACTGGCGTGCAGGCGGTGGTTGTCCGGCGTTCGATCCACCGCGTCGTCGAAGTCCGCGACCACCTTGAAGAGCTCCATGAATTCAGGGTCCAGTCGCTGCAGTAGATAGTAGAGAACCCGCTCGCCGACCAAGACTACCTTCAAATCCAGCGGTATGGACTCCGGCTCGAGGGATACGGTGCTGATGAGGCTGAGCATTCGATCGGGCGACTCGATTCGAATTTCTTGAGCCTTTAGTGCCCGTTTCAGTCCGTCCCAGGCAAATGGCTGCATGAGAAGGTCTTGCGCGTCAAGCAATAGAAACCCGCCGTTCGCGCGATGCAATGCTCCGGGGCGGATGAGCGTGAAGTCCGTGAACAGCGTGCCCATGTGCGCTTCGTGCTCGATGCGACCGATCAAGTTCAACAGACTAGGTAGTTCCTCGAAAATGATCGGCGCCGTCTGCTGAGCACCATTATCGACAACCAGATTCACCCGATAACGCCGCAGGGGGTCATTGAGTGCCTGCAACGGACCCTGCACGCCTTCGCCCTCCTCGCTGGGAGAGAACAACCCGACGTTGTCGATGACGTCCATTTCCACCTGCTCCAGATATTCGAGCACCTCCTCGAGCGCCGAATATTTTCCGCGCAAGGCATCAATCAGGTGGCCCACGGCGAACGAGGCTATTTCCCGGTTCAATTGCTTGATCTTTTCCCGAGTCTCCTTGGCCCAAATTGGAAACTCGCGCATGACCGACTGCATCCGTTCCTGAAGTCGTTCAATTGCCTCCTTGACGCGTTGGCGATGCGTTGCATCCAACTTGTTGAACTCTTCCGCCGCGATGGTTTCACCGTTCTCGTCGACCGGCGCAAAGGCGAAACCCGCAGGCGTGTGAAGCAGCGCGACGCCTTGGTCATTGGCGTCCTTCTGTAAGGCCCTGAACGCATCCGACTGCCTCTCCTTTAGCTCAGCATCCATCTCCTCCACTCGGTTACGGTAATCCTCGCTTTCGAAGGAAGCGGGCACAGCCGATCGAAGATCTTCCACCAGTTGATCCATATCGCGGCTGAACTCTGCGCCCCGACCGGGAGGCAGGGATATTGCGCGAGGTCGCTGGGGCTGGGAAAAATCGTTGACGTAGCACCAGTCGGCCGGTACCGGGCGGTCCGACGCCTCCTTGGTGACCAGCTCGCGCACCGCCGCGCGCTTTCCGAGACCGGGGGGACCCATCGCAAACAGGTTGTATCCACCACCGCCGATTCGAATCCCGAAGCGGACCGCCCCCAAGGCACGATCCTGACCAACTGGAAGCTCGATGGTGTTCAGCTCGTCAGTGGTCTCGAATTTGAATTCTGCCAAGTCGCATCCGGTATACAGCTCACTTGGTTTGAGACGCTTGGGCAACTTTTCTAACATTTCAGACTACCCACTCCTTGAAGTGGTTGGACAAGCGTTGAACTGCGACGGTGGCGCACTTTTGCCGCCGTTTCACTTCGCAAGCGGTCCCATGATACCCGCCGTTTCAGAGGATCAGCTCTTGCAGCCGATGATCCAAGAATTTTCGCCAGGACTGGCCAGGACACCGCTTCGACCGGCGTTTCCCAAAAAAATCCGTCCGGCTTCGTCCAGGGACGATTATGGCGCGTAGCGTGGGCTCGTCCATTGACGCATGTCATCGCTTCGGTGCGAGCATCTGCGCTGTTGCGGCCGCCGACCGCTATCTCAATGGCCGTCCGGATCAAAGGGTGTGGTGCGGGAGCAGCCGCTACGAAAAATCAAGCTGCGAAGCGTACTTGCCCCCGCACACAAGGGCGCAAGACCCTGATTTGCGAGATTCAGGAACGGTACTGCAATCAGAAAAAGGTCAAAAGCCTCAGCCTGGATCCAATCCGTGCGTAAGAATGTTGACCGACGATGCCTCGTTCAGCCGCAAGATTGGCAGCATTATCGACGAACTTGGTGGGAATCCATCGAAGGAAGAGGCTTGCGGTCAGACTCCGACGGGAGGCCGCCAAGCCCCGATCGTCCGCCCCGTGATGGAATTGACCGACCATTCGGGCCGCGGGCGCGCGGATGGATCAGGGTTTCCTTAGGAGGATACAAACCCCTGCCACCTGGCACCTTGCCAAGCGAATGCGCGGATTCGGTTGACAAGGCAGGCGCGGGCGAGATCACGCACCCGGACGGCGCGAAGACCGAAATTCCGCGAGCAAGGCCCTCACCGCCTCGTCGGTAGTTTGGGCAAAATCTTCATACCAGCAGCCAACGCCCATGAATGGGTCGGGCGTCGCCAGGCAGACCACCCGTTCTACCTTATGACCGAACTCTGCCGCGGTATCGGGCGGCGCGACGGGAACCGCAATTGTGATCCGGGCTGGTCGCTTCGCACGAATTGCCGAGACAGCTGCGTTCATGGTGGCGCCGGTCGCCAGACCATCGTCCACCAGCACGACGCCGCGAGCCTCCACCGTGGGCGGAGGCCGGGCACCCCGGTAACGTCGGTTTCGACGCTCCAACTCGACCGACTCTCTCGCGGCGACGGCCTCCAAGTCCGCGGGCAAGATGCGTGCACCGCGAATGACCTCCTGATTGAGAACACGGACGCCACCAGCCGCGATGGCACCCATTGCAAGTTCCTCGTGACCCGGCACGCCCAGCTTTCGAACAACGATGACGTCCAACTCGGCGTGCAGAGCAGCCGCGACGGGGAACGCGACCGGTACGCCACCCCGCGGGAGTGCCAGAACAATGACATCCGGCCCGCAATGGTGGCCCTCGAGCGCCTTGGCAAGCAACTGTCCCGCGGCAGCCCGGTCGGAAAACGGCAACCGTACGTTTTCGAGATCTCGATGATTAAGCATTGCTGTACTCGAATCAGAAGCCCTGCCATGCTAACGCAGTTGCCGGGCTGATTTCTCGAGCCCCAGCCACGCCTACATCATAGTGCAACGCGCCGGGGCGCCATCAAACCGGTCGCGGAACCTCAGATACTGAGACCAACGGTGACGCTACTTCTCACGCGCTCGGAAATCGCCAAGCTCGTCGAACCGCACACCCTCGCGCCGATGCTCGAATCGGCGTTCCGGGCCTCGTCCGCCCACCCGGAGCGTAAGGGGCAACGAGTGTATTCATCGCTTCCCGGTCCCGGTACAGCGACTGTCGTGGTGCCCGGCGTCACGCCCGACATTCCCGCATATTCCGTGAAAGTCCACAGTAAATACCCAGATAGCCCACCCGGTATAAAGGGGGTCCTGCTTCTCCACGATCTCGAGAACGGGCGACTTCTGGCCGTAATGGACTCCACCTACATCACCTCCGTCCGCACCGGATTGTGCGCCGCATTAGCGACTCACCGACTCGCCCGTAAAGACGCCAAGGACGTCGCAGTCATCGGTGCCGGTGTGCAAGGCGAGTTTCAACTTAGATTTCTCGCTCAGTTGCGGCACATTAATCGGGTCTGGGTGTTCGACAAGGCGCCGGAACAGAGCATGCGCTTGGTCGCGCGGATCGAGTCTGAATTCGGTCTGGCGGCTGCGCCCTGCGAGTCTGTCGCCGAGGCGGCCGGTCACGGAGAAATCATCCTCGTGGCCACCTGGGCGACGGAACCGATCCTCTTGGCCCATATGGTCCGCCCGGGCAGTCATGTCACGACGCTCGGTGCAGATCAGCCCGGAGAAGCAGAGGTTGACGCGAAGTTGATCCGCCAATCTCTCTTCGTCTGCGATGATCGAACGCTCGCAGTCGAACAGGGGGCTGTAGGCGGCGCGCACCTCGGGCCCGATGCCATCGACGCAGAATTCGGCGAGGTTATCGCAGGCACCCACACCGGCCGCACGTCAGACGATCAAATCACCGTCTATGGGGCTGTCGGACTGGCTTTCCAAGATTTGGTCACGGGATGGCAGGCGTACAGATCCGCGCTGAAGAATGCTGCGGGTCGGAAATTCGACTTCCTGGCCTAGCCCGGATACTGCGTGGAGTTGGCGTACAACGGCCGATATTGTCTCGTTTCGTCAATCCGTTAGGGTGAAACGTTCGCCCGCATCGCTCACCGGGCTCCCGGGTGAGAGTGCGCGATGGTGTTGCGAGTGGGTGCTCGGAAAGAAAAGCGTATCCATCGCACCGGTTTGAAGGAACGCGCGTGCTCGGAACCACCAAAATCGCGGTATCGCCGGGCGAGGGATGCCAGTGACACAAGCTTTTTTCTGTCGATCTCAGAATCATTCTGCTAGTTCAATTGCCTAGGGACAATTCGAGCGGCCTGGTGAGTGATGCGCGCTAGCCCCACATCTTTCCACTGGCATCGTCGAGTCTGGCGTCTTGCCTGGCCCATCGTGCTTTCGAATCTGTCTATCCCTTTGGTGGGTGCTGTGGACACAGCCGTAGTGGGTCATCTCCCGGACCCCAGCTTCATCGGTGCGGTTGCCTTGGGCGCCGTGATCTTCAGCTTCCTATTTTGGGGCTTCGGATTTCTCCGCATGGGCACCACCGGTTTCATCGCCCAAGCACACGGTCGGGGCGACTCCGGTGAAATTGTCGCCACCACGTTCAGGGCATTGCTACTGGCCCTGTTGCTGGGTGCAGGAGTGATCCTGGTCCAGAAGCCAGTCGCGATTCTCGCATTTTGGGCGTTGGAAGGCGGAGCCCACCTGGAGGGCCTGGCAGCGCAGTATTTCCAGATCCGTGTGTGGAGCGCACCCGCTACTCTGGTGAACTACACCGTCCTCGGGGTACTCATCGGCCTGCAGCGAACCGGAACCGCCCTCATGCTTCAATTGTTGCTGAATGGGTGCAACATCGCACTAGATCTCGTCTTTGTCGTCGGTTTCGCTTGGGGCGTGGAAGGCGTAGCTCTCGCCTCGCTGACAGCGGACTGGCTCGCCGCGATCGCGGGGGCTGCCGTGCTCACGCGGCTGATGCCGCGACGGGAGTTCGCCGTTGACCGGAAACGCTTGCTGGCTCCGGACCGCATGTGGGCCCTACTTCGCGTCAACGCCAATATCATGGTCCGAACCCTATGCCTGATCTTCGCGTTCTTTTACTTCACGGCCCAAGGAACACGGCTCGGCGAGCAGACTCTTGCCGCCAATGCCGTGCTCATGCACATGCAACACTTTCTCGCTTACGGGCTCGACGGGTTTGCGCACGCCGCCGAAGCGCTGGCTGGAGGCGCCTTCGGCGCGGGTCGTTTACGCCAATTCCGTTCGGCGGTGCGCGCCACCACGCTTTGGGCCACGGTCGTCGCTGTCGGGTACGCCCTCGTCTACGCAACATTCGGCGATGCGATCGTCTCGCTCATGACGGATATCGAGCCTGTCCGCCAGAGGGCAAATGAGTTTCTACACTGGCTCGTGGTCTTGCCGCTGCTGTCCGTTTGGAGCTTTCAGCTCGACGGTATCTTCATTGGCGCAACGAGGACCACGGAGATGCGAAACGGCATGATAATCTCGCTTGCCGTGTACCTCTCGGGTGCGTGGGTGCTGGTCCCGTTACTGGGCAATCATGGCCTGTGGCTGGCTCTCAGCGTATTCATGATTTCCCGCGCAGTGACGCTTGCCCTATGGTATCCACGCATCGAGAGAGAGCTCGACCTATGATGTCAGGTAACCCCTCTTTCAGGGCGAGCCGTGGAGTACTGGCATGCCTGCCGAAATCATGGCCTTCGACGCACTCGGCCAGGACGAGATGCAAACGGTTCTCGACGCCCCTATTGCGGACGAGCCTCGCCAGCTCCGCTGCGTCAATTGCAGGCACCCAATTACGTCGACGCGCGAGCGAGTGGCACGCGGTGGTCGCCACGCACACCGCTTCGTCAACCCGCACGGGATCCCGTTCGAAATCGGGTGCTTTGGCGACGCAGCCGGCTGTGTCCCACTCGGGGCGATCACGGAGACATATACTTGGTTCCCCGGCTACGCTTGGTGTGTTGCCATGTGCGCAGCATGCGGTGCCCATCTGGGTTGGCGGTTTCAGTCAAACCAGGATCGATTTTTCGGCTTGATTCTTAACCAGCTTACCCATTCGTGCTGAGCGCATGACCTCGCCGGTAATCGAAGCGCGTGGCCTGACTAAACGCTACGGTGATTTCGTGGCATTGCGCGGAATCGACGTGCAGGTACGCCGCGGAGAGTTCTGGGGGCTCTTGGGCCCGAACGGTGCCGGGAAGACCACATTCCTGCGCATGCTGATCGGCGGGACGCCCCCAAGCGGGGGCACACTTCAAGTTTTGGGATACCCGGTGCCGGCCCAAGCCACGATCATGCGTCGAAGCATCGGCGTCGTCCCGCAGCTCGATAATCTCGATCCCGATTTCACAGTGGTCGAGAATTTACGCACTTATGCTCGGTTCTTCGGACTCCGTGGTCCAAAGATCGAAGATCGAATCGAGGACTTGCTGGCGTTTGCCGCCTTGGAAAAGCGCCGCGATACACATATCAGCACGCTTTCCGGGGGAATGCAGCGGCGCTTATCATTGATCCGCGCGCTGGTCAATGATCCGGTGCTGCTGGTACTGGACGAGCCAACCACGGGCCTTGACCCACAGGCACGTCAGCTCATCTGGCAACGACTTCGCGAATTGCGCAACGAAGGGATCACACTCGTGCTCACCACTCACTACATGGAAGAGGCGCAACGACTCTGCGACCGGGTAACCGTCATGGATCACGGGCAAATTCTCGACAGCGACCCGCCAGCGGATTTGATTCGTCGACACATCGAACCGCACGTGATCGAGGTGCACGGTGCTCAGGTGAATCAGTGGCACGAGCAGGAAGCGGGCGATTTGGCAGACCGAACCGAACGCGTCGGTGAGACCATATTCTGTTACGCGCGCAACGAGCTCAAGCTGCTCAATTCCCTCGCACTCTGGCCGGATCTGGTGTTCCTGCACCGCCCAGCGAATCTGGAAGATGTCTTCGTCAAGCTGACGGGGCGCGAACTACGCGAGGGTCAATAGTGTGCCTGAAACACTCGTCAGCCCACGACTCTCCGCTCTCAGCGAGGCCTTCCGGCGCCTTTTCCGCTGGGCGCCAGTTTGGCGGAGAAATGTAAAGGTCTGGCGGAAGCTCATGGGGCCGTCTTTGCTGGGAAACTTCGGCGAGCCATTGCTCTATCTGCTCGCGCTAGGCTATGGGCTGGGCAGTTTCGTCGGGGATATGGGCAACATGCCCTACATCGTGTTTCTTGCTTCAGGCATGGTTTGCTCGAGTGCCATGGTGACGGCCAGCTTCGAGGGGATGTACTCGGCGTACACCCGGATGTCGGTGCAGAAGACTTGGGACGCCATGCTCGCCACACCCATCGACGTTGGGGACGTAGTCGTCGGGGAGGCCGTATGGTGTGCCACAAAGGGTCTCATCAGCGCCGCTGCGATATTGCTGGTTTCCGCCGTGCTCGGCACCGTTTCCAGCGCCCTGGCCGTGTTGGCACTGCCAGTCGTATTCGTGATGGGGCTGTGTTTCGGCGGACTTGCATTGATCGTTACCTCGTTCGCCAAAGGGTACGATTTCTTTCTCTACTTCATGACCCTGCTTGTGACCCCCATGCTGTTGATCGGCGGTGTTTTCTTTCCCTCGGATAGAATGCCGGAAGCGATTCGATTCACATCCGATCTGCTTCCCCTCACCCACGCTGTGCAACTGGTGCGGCCACTGGTCACTGGATCACCCGCAAGCGACGCGATGCTGCATTTCGGAGTCATCCTCGCCTACGCGATTTCCACTGTGTCCATAGCGGTCGTCTTGGTACGCCGTCGGCTCACCAGCTAGGCGTTCTCGACGCCGCTCCCCAATTCACCGGCGGCGGCTGTCGGGGTGGCGCTGAGTCAAACGTGCGCGGCTTTCCCATCCAATGAACATCGGAGTGCGCCACCTGCACGCCGCTCTCCGAACGAATGTCCTGCCGTCTGAGTTCGGGCAACCCACGAATGCGGTGGCCAATCGTCGCGTGCGAACGACTATGCTTTTGCACATGACTTCAACGAAGAGCCGCCCGTTCTCGTGGCCCCAAGTCTAAGCATTCTGGGCCTGATGGCACTCATCGCTCAATCGGCAATCGCCGCGGATGAGTGCTCTCTGTCGGTCGGGTGGGAACCCTACGGAATCTACATTTACGTGGACGAATACGACGACCCGCAGGGTTTCGACATTGAGCTGATCCGGACGCTGGCGGAAGCCGTGAATTGCCATGTGGAGCTCCACGAATTGCCGTGGGCACGCCACCTCAAGGAGCTGGAGGCAGGCAGGATAGACGTCGCAACGAGCGTCAGCAAGAATGAGGAACGCGCCAGATTCGGCTATTTCTCCATCCCCTACCGAACAAACGAAATGGCGCTCTACATTCGCCGGGGCGAGGCGCACCGATATGATCTCGATTCTTTGGCTGACATTCCCGCTCAAGGTTTTCGACTCGGTGTGGTCGACGGGTATTTTTATAACGATGAGTTCGCCAAACTCATGAAAACCAATGAGTTTGTTGTACACACGGAGCCGGTGCTCGACTATCGTACCAATCTCCTGAAGCTCGTCCACGGCCGCATCGACGGATTTCTCAGCGATGACGTCGGCGTGGTGTTTTGGGAGGCGCGTCGTCTGGATGTGCTTGGCGCGATCGAACCGTACCCGCTCAGGCTTGCAGGCGGAGAGTTTCACCTTCTGTTCAGTCGCGAGTCCGTATCCGCCGATCTGGTCGAGCGGATCAACGAGGAGCTTGCGAAAATGCGTGCCGATGGCCGGCTTCAGGCAATGTTGGACCGACTCATGAGGGGACCCTGAGCGGTGCTCGACAAGCTCCACGGGTGGCTTCAGGACCTTTCCCTCAGGAAGAGCATCGCGATGGCTCTCGCCGTCGGACTCACCGTCCCCGTCGGCATGTCCATGCTGACGGACCTTGTCGAACACCAGCGGGGAATGCGGGAACGACTCGCGATCGATCACGAGCGGATCGTCGAAGTGCTGGCATTGGGATTGGAAACGCCGATCTGGGAAATTCGACCCGATGCGGCGTGGCAACTGGTTGAGGCCGTGCTTCTGGACGAGCGCGTGACTGCAATCGATGTCACGACGCCAGTGATCCCAAAGTTTCTCACGGTGGACCTTGCGGAACGACGAAAAGGACAGACCGTGAAAAGGGAGCAGCCCGTCCTCCACGGTGGGCGGGCTATCGGAACAGTTCGCGTGGAGATGGACACGGGGGAACTGGATGCGTTGCTGGTGGGACGATTGGGCCGAACACTGACCATCGGCGTTCTGCAACTGCTGATTGGCCTGAGCATCATGTTTGCTCTCCTTCGGCTCAAGGTCCTCGAACCAGTGGGTCGGCTGGTGGAGCAAACCGAGGGGCTGGCAAGCGGCTACCTCGCGGAACCCCTCGAATGGCGCCAGCGTGACGAAATCGGATCGCTTGGAAGAAGCTTCGAAGCAACACGAAAAGCTCTGCAGAATCTGGTCACACACCTGGAATCGAGAAATCGAGAATTAGCCGATCGCGAATCGGCGCTCCAGCGCCAAACTCAGGTTCTGCGAAGTACGTTCGAGACCATGAGCGATGGCATTACGGTCGTCGACTCCGACCTGCGGCTGGTCGCGTGGAACGACCGGTTCCTGGAAGTCTTGGAACTTCCCCAAGAGGTCGTGCACGAGGGAATACCGATTCGCGAACTGGCCAAATTCGACCTGGAACGTTCGAGCGCCGATAGTCCAGCGTCCGCTGATGAATTGTCGCGCGTGGTGTCCAGCTATACGACCGGCCGCCCCAACGCCATGCGCTACCGGACCCGTACTGGACGTTGGCTGTTCGTTCGGCGTCAGCCCAGACCCAGCGGTGGTTTCGTGAGCACCTACACGGACATCTCGGAACAGGTCGAAGCGCAGCAGGCCGCCGAGCAAAGCCGCCAGCTCCTGGAGGCAGTCATGGACTCGGCGCCGGCCATGATCCATGTCAAAGACCGGGAGCTGCGTTTCCGGATGGTGAACCGCGAGTTCCTACGTTATCTGCGCAGGGATCGAGACGACGTGTTGGGGCGAACCGCCGAGGAGCTTTTTCCGAAGGGCGTCAGCCGCCTGACCGAACAGCGGGATCGGATGGTGCTCGCAACCGGTGAAGCATCGCCGTTCCAGGAGGTTCCCTTCTTCGGCGACCGAGCGCCCTTCACCACATGGGCAACAAAAGTCCCACTGAGAGATACGGACGGACAAGTCCGGCACATCCTGACGGTGGAACTGGACATCAGCGAACTCAAACAAGCGCAGCAAGAGCGCGAACGGTGGGCACGATTGCTTCAGGATGCCGTGGAGAGTATCGAGAATGGTTTTGGCGTGTACGACGCCCAACGTCGGCTCGTTCTCTGCAATGCCGCATTTGCCACCTTCTACGACCGGCCGGCTCACGACCTGGTGGGCCGAACGGCCGCAGAAATTCTCACCCCGGTCGCGAAGCTGACGGCGAGCTTCGACGGCAGGCCACCTGGGACCGTCCAGTCTCACATCGAGCGATACTGGGCCGCCACCAATCCGGTGGAAGTACAGCTTGTTGACGGCCGCTGGATGATGATTAGCACGCACGCCACCTCCGAAGGCGGCTTGGTGTTCGTGCGCTCCGACATCACGCGGCTCAAACGCATGGAGCAGGACCTTCGTGCCAGTGAGCGGCGATTCCGCAGCATTGTCGAGGGGCATCCTATACCGCTGGTAATCGCGGACGTCGACCGAAAACAAATTCTCTACGCCAACCCGAGCGCGGCGCATCTACTGCAATCACCGGTAGAGGCGATCGTCCACCGAAACCCGGCGGAGTTTTTCGTGAAACGGGAGGATCGGCAGAGCATTCTGCAGATGCTGGACAACGAGGAATCCTTCGAAGGTGTCGAGGTAGAGGTCCAATTGCCGAACGGAACTCGCATTCCGGTGGCAATCACGGCCAGGCACATTACCTACGGCAGTCGCAATGCGACGGTGTGCGCAATGGTTGACTTGACGGACCGAAAACGTTCCGAGGCCGAGCTCGTTCGC
>JBFGYN010000038.1:0-14619 GCA_041587415.1 Candidatus Competibacterales bacterium
CGAGGGTCGGGCAGTCGAGCAGCGGCGTCATGTTCTCGCCGAGTGACACGATGTCGAAGCCCGAACCCAGTCGGGCCAGCACATTCAGCACGGCGAGATTGCTGTTCGCTTTGACGGCATAGCAGATCAGGTGCGGGTGTGTGCCCAGTGCACCGTCAAACGCCCGAAAATGACGCTCGAGGGTCGCGCGGGAATAGACGTAGCATGGGGTGCCGAAGCGTGCGGCGATCTCGCGAATCGGCACGTCTTCGGCGTAAAGATCCGGGCCGCGATAGGTGAAATGGTCCATTTGCTCAGAGCCGTTTCTCGCCGTTCTCGGATTCTGGAGCGGGCTCGGGTTCGGGCAGGTATAGGTCGCCGGTCTGACCGCAGGCAGAGGTCATGGCGATGCACAGCAGCAGGAGAGTGAGACGAACTTGGGGAGGCAACATCTTTGCGTGGCTCGTTGTTGGGGAATCACTGACCAATGCCGTCGTGGCTTTCTCAGCGGATCGCGGATTATATCGATCGCGGCCAGTGCCTGCATCGTTGCGGGTCTGACCACGGGATGCGTTGGCTCTATACTCCCGGTTCGAACGGTCAACAGGGTGAAGAGATGCTGGACGCAGTCGAGGTTCAATCAGGGGGGAATATTGGGGCGTCCGTCATCTGGATGCACGGGCTGGGTGCTGATGGGCACGATTTCGAGCCCATCGTGCCGCATCTTTCGCTGCCCGCCCCCCTCGGCGGGGTGCGTTTCGTGTTTCCCCACGCGCCGCATCGTCCGGTGACCATAAACAATGGCTACGTGATGCGCGCATGGTACGACATTGCCGGCGTCGATCTGGCTGCCCGCCAGGACGAGCCGGGAATTCGTGCCTCAGCCCTGGAGATTCAGCAGCTTATCGAGCGCGAAATTCAGCGGGGCGTACCGACCGAGCAGATCGTCCTGGCCGGATTCTCCCAGGGAGGCGTCGTAGCCCTTCACACGGGGCTACGATACGAAAAGCCTCTTGCCGGAATACTCGCCCTATCTTGTTATTTGCCTCTAGCGGAAAGCGTCCAGGCAGAACGGAGCACTGCGAACGCCGCGATCCCTATCTTCATGGCCCACGGCACGTCTGACGAAGTCATACCATTGACGCTCGGGCACGCGGGATTTCAACAGTTGACGGCGCTCGGCTATCCGATCGAATGGCGAGACTACCCCATGGGCCACGAAGTGAACTTCGATGAGATAAATGCGATCAAAGTTTGGCTCGGTGCGGCACTAACCAAAGCCAGCAAGGAGTGATCATGAACGAAGAGCGATTCAATCGGGAACTGCGCCGATTTCTGAAGAAGGTCGGGATCACCTCGCAGCGGGAGATCGAAAAGGCGGTCTGGGCGCGTGTCGACGGCGGCGATGCGCCCAGCGCGCCGATCAAAGCCCGAATGACACTGCGGGTCGAGGAGTTGAATCTGGACGTGGTGATCGAGGACAGCATTGGCTTCGAGTAGGATTATCCTGCTTGCCCCTGCACGCGCGAGAAACGCGCACCCGTCCGGCGTTCCCGTGTCCCGTTAGACGGGCTAGAGCATTCCTGGAAAGGCGCCACCGTCCATCAGCAAGTTCTGGCCCGTGATGTATCCAGCGTAGCGGCTACAGAGAAAGGCGCAGGCAGCCCCGAACTCCTCCGGATCGCCGAAGCGCCCGGCAGGATTCTCTGCCCTGCGTTTTTCCAGAATGGCCTCGATCGTGGCTCCGCTCGCCATGGCCGCTCCAGCCGCGGTCGTTCGCAGCCTATCGGTGTCGAACGGACCGGGCAGCAGATTGTTGATCGTGACATTGTGACGAACCGTGCTGCGGGCGAGGCCCGCCACGAAGCCGGTGAGGCCGGAGCGGGCACCGTTCGACAAGCCCAAGGTCAGGATCGGCGCTTTCACCGCACCGGACGTGATGTTCACGACACGACCGAACTTTCGGCTGATCATTCCGTCAACGGTGGCCTTGATCAGTTCGATTGGCGCCAGCATGTTTGCGTCCAGCGCTCGAATCCAATCGTCGCGATGCCAGTCTCGAAAATCGCCCGGTGGCGGACCGCCCGCGTTCGTGACCAGAATATCCGGATTCGGGCACGCGGCCAGTGCCGCCGCACGGCCCTCGACGGTGGTTATGTCGGCACGCACCGGTGTGACCGTTGATCCGGAGATATTTTCGATTTCCGTCGCGGTCTGCTCCAATGTTTCGGCCGTGCGTGCGACGATGGTGACGTTCGCGCCCTCGCGAGCCAAAGCCATCGCACAACCTCGCCCCAGACCGCGGCTCGCGGCACACACCAGAGCACTGCAACCGGCGATTCCCAGATCCATATCTCTCTCCCCTTCCGCGTGGCTCGATACAGTGTGATTCCGGTGCGCGCCCATGGCAACGGGGCGCCGCTGTCAATCCGAATTCTGAAAGAGATCCAATTGAGTCACCCGCGGATCCTCACGCTCGTCCAGAAAACCCGATACCGTGACCCCCAGCAAGCGGACCGGGCGGTGACCCGCATCGGTCTTGGCCAGGAGAAAGGACAGCCAGGGGCGAATCGTCTCGATGTCACGAATCGGTGCGTCGAGGGTTCGGCTCCTGGTGACCTGCTCGAAGTCGTGAAACTTCACCTTGACCGTCAGAGTGCGCGCCCATAGGTGTTTTGCCTGCAAGCTCGCGATCACCTCACCGGCCAACCGATTCAGGTGATCGAGCATGTCTTCTGTACCGGTCAAGTCCCGCTGAAACGTCGTTTCGGAGCCGATCGATTTCCGCTCACGGTGGCTCTGCACCGGCCGAAGATCGATCCCACGCGCCGCATCGTAGTAGTAGCGCGCGGCTTTACCGAACACGTCCTGCAGGCGTTCCAGCGGCCAACGCTCGAGATCCGCGCCGTTGTTAATGCCCAAGGCACGCATTTTCGCTTCCGTCGCACGCCCGATACCGTGGAACTTGCCGATTTCCAATTTCGCAACGAACGCCGGGCCAGATTCCGGCGTGATGGTTGTCAGGCCATCCGGCTTTTCCAGGTCGGAGGCCAGTTTTGCGAGCAGCTTGTTATAAGAAACACCCGCCGAAGCCGTAAGCTCCGTGACTTGCCGAATGCGACGTTTGATCTCTCCCGCAATGAGGGTTGCCGAGCCCTGTGACAGGGTGCACTCGGTGACGTCGATGTAAGCCTCGTCCAGCGACAAGGGCTCGATGACATCCGAGAATTGCCGAAGGACTGAGATTATCTGCCGGGACGCCTGTCGATATGCTTCGAATCTCGGGCGTAGGAAGACCGCGTGGGGACAGCGCCGATACGCCCAAGCTGCCGGCATTGCAGAGCGAATGCCAAATCGGCGAGCCTCGTAGCTGGCTGCCGCCACCACGCCGCGCCGGTTCGGGTCGCCACCCACGACCACGGCCCTGCCCCGGTATCGGGGATTGTCCCGCTGCTCGACGGACGCGTAGAACGCGTCCATGTCCACGTGGATGATCTTTCGGGATGCCATTCGCCCTGTTCCGCGTTTGCCGCTCAACCGGCACGTCAGGGGAACACTTGCAGCAGTATCTCGGATTGAACCAGGTACATGTAAGCGCCCGTACCGGCACCGATGCTCAGCAAGGCGTTCCTGACCCACAGGTGGGCCAGCACCGTGAGGCCGACACTGGCCAATTCCGGGAATCCATGGGGCGCCGCTTCTAGACTTACGTGCCGCAGTGCATAGATCACGAGCACGGTCATCACGGCCGGGGGAAGGAAACGCCCCAGGTATTCCAGCAGCGGGTGATGCTCCCGGCCCCGAAGCAGAACAAACGGTAGGGCCCGGGTAGACACCGTGGCAAACATCATGACTGCGATCATTCCCAGGAGATAACTCAGTTCACCCATGCCGGTCTCCGGCTAACGAAGAGTACGACCAGCGTGATCGTTAACGCCGCCAGCAGCATTTTGTCGGGGCCCACGATCGCAAGCGCAGCCACCCCGGCAGATCCCGCCACCAGGAAGGGATACCATTCGCGGACTGCGAGCGCTTGCTCGACGAGCAAGACGACAAACAGCGCGGTGAGCGCAAAGTCCAGCCCGGTCACGTTCAGATGAAGGCCTCCCGCGAGGGCGCCCGAGGTGCATCCCAGCACCCAGTAAAACTGGTTGAGTCCTGTCACATACAGATAAAAGCGACGGGCATCGGCCGTGCTCGGCGGATGCCCGGTGCAGAGTAATGCATAGGTTTCGTCGGTGAGACCGAATACCAGGTAAGGCTTCAGCCGCCCCGACCCGGCGTACCGACCCAGCATGGAGAACCCGTAGAACAAATGCCTTGCGTTCAGTAGAAAGACCGCGACGCCGGTTTCGAGCAGCCCGGCATTAGCGCCCAGCAACCCCACTGCGAGAAACTGCGCCGAGCCGGCAAACACGAGCAAGGCCATTGCCGACGCCCATGCCCAGTGGTATCCGAGCTCGCTGAACAACAGCCCGAAAGCGGCACCGAGTGGTAGGTAGCCCGCCATGACCGGCACCGTCGCCCGCAGCGCAGCCGGGAAGGTGCCCCGGTTGCTAGCCCGCATTGCTCACCGGGAACTGAGCGAGTTTCCGTACCGGGCGATGCGATCACGTGCCCGACTGACCGCTGCCCTGACCTGGGCCGGTGCCGTACCCCCAATATGGTTCCTCGCCGCCACGGAGCCCTCGAGCGTGAGAATATCGAACACGTCCTGCTGAATCTTTGGCGTGAACGAGCGCAGTTCGTCCAGGGTCATCTCGGAGAGGTCCCGACTCGACTCTACCCCGAGCCGCACGGCCTTGCCGACGATCTCGTGTGCATCCCGAAAAGCAATGCCCTTGCGCACCAGGTAGTCGGCAAGATCGGTGGCAGTGGCGAATCCCGTGCGCGCCGCCTCTCGCATGCGTTCCCGCTTGGGACGAATATGGGGAACCATGTCGGCAAAGGCCCGCAGGCATGCGAACAGAGTGTCTGCGGTGTCGAACAAGGGTTCCTTGTCCTCCTGATTGTCCTTGTTGTAGGCCAGCGGCTGGCCCTTCATCAACGTCAACAACGACGTCAGATTGCCGTGCACGCGGCCGGTCTTGCCGCGCACCAATTCTGGCACGTCCGGGTTTTTCTTCTGCGGCATGATGGACGAGCCGGTACAGAACCGGTCCGGCAGATCCACGAAATCGAATTGGGCCGTAGACCAGAGCACGAGCTCTTCAGCAAATCGCGACAGGTGCGTCATGATGAGTGCGCCCGCGGCGCAGAACTCAATGGCAAAATCCCGATCGCTGACCGCGTCCAGAGAGTTCTCCGACGGTTGGTCAAAGCCCAGCAAGGCGCAAGTAACGTAGCGGTCCAGTGGAAATGTCGTCCCCGCCAGCGCGGCAGACCCCAGGGGCATCACGTTGAGTCGCCTGCGGCAGTCCACGAGTCGTCCCCGGTCGCGGTCGAGCATCTCGAACCACGCCAGCAAGTGATGGCCGAACGTAACCGGCTGTGCGACCTGCATGTGCGTGAACCCTGGCATGATCGTGTCGGCCTCCCTTTCGGCCGAGTCGACGAGTCCGGATTGCAGAGCCGTGAGAACGACCAGAATATTCTCAATTTCGTCGCGCAGGTAGAGGCGCACGTCCGTGGCTACCTGGTCGTTTCGCGAGCGTCCAGTGTGCAGGCGCTTGCCAGCTTCTCCCACCAGCTCGGTCAACCGCGCTTCGATGTTCATGTGGACGTCTTCAAGTGCCTGGGACCACCGAAACTCTCCGCGATCGATCTCGCCTCGAATGCGCTCGAGCCCGACGACGATCGCATCTGCATCCTGGGCCGTCAGGACCCCCGCTTCTGCCAGCATCTTGGCGTGCGCGATGGAGCCGGCGATGTCGTGTCTGTAGAGGCGTTTGTCAAATGACACGGAGGCATTGAACTCCTCCACGAACGCATCCAGCGCCTCGGTGAAGCGACCGCCCCAGCTTTGATTGGTTTGCTCGTTGCTCATTGGTTCAGTTGTGTGCGGATTTGACGGGCGACCGGCATTATAGTTGCGATCTAGCCAGGCGCTATGCTGGCGCCCAGGGTGGAAAAGCGTTCATCTGGTGCGCATTTCCCGTTGCGAGTACAGTGCACAGGCTACGGCATTGCGGCACGAAGCCATGACCGAAGCGCTTCTCAGAATTGCGACGCGAAAGAGCCCGCTCGCCATGTGGCAGGCACGATACGTGGCCGATCGCCTGCAGGTAGAGCATCCTGGCTTGAAAGTGGAAATCTTGGGCATGGCCACTCGCGGTGATAACATCCTCGACAGTCCGCTTGCCCAGATTGGAGGCAAGGGGCTGTTTGTCAAGGAGTTGGAGCAAGGCATCCGGCGCGGCGAGGCCGACATCGCGGTCCACTCCGTGAAAGACGTGCCCATGTGTCTGCCCCCTGGCCTGCACCTGCCGGTGATCATGCAGCGCGAAGACCCTTGCGACGCGTTTGTGTCTCCTGCCTTCGAGCACCCCGACCAGCTTCCGGACGGTGCCCGGGTGGGCACGTCCAGCCTCAGGCGGCAATGCCAGCTGCGATCGCGTTACCCGGTCATCCAGGTGCGAATGCTTCGCGGCAATGTCAACACTCGACTCTCGAAGCTGGACTCCGGCGATTTCGACGCCATCATTCTGGCAGCAGCGGGCCTAAAACGTCTAGGATTCGAGGAACGCATTGGTCATCGACTCGAGCCCGAAATCAGTTTGCCCGCAATCGGTCAGGGTGCGATGGGCATCGAATGCCGAACCGGCGACTTGCGAGTCGAAGAATTGATTTCGGTGCTCGATCACGAGCCGTCGCACCTGACGGTGAGCGCCGAACGGGCCATGAATCGGCGCCTTGACGGAAGCTGCCAGACGCCGATTGCAGGCTACGCGGAGATCGAGGGGGGTAGAATTTGGTTGCGGGGTCTTGTCGGACATCCGGATGGCGGCACCATCATCCGCGCCGAGGGGCGCTCACCGGTTGCCGATGGCGAGGCGCTCGGCGTCGCAGTTGCCGAGGAGCTGCTGCGTCGCGGCGCAGAGGCGATCCTGTCGGACCTGGGACGGCGGGTGGAGCGTTGAAAGTGGCGGAGCGGCTTCCACTCGACGGAATCGGTGTCCTCGTGACCCGGCCCGCTGGCCAGGCCGACGGTTTGTGCGCGGCAATCGAAGACGCAGGAGGGCGATCTATTCGTTTCCCAACGCTGGAAATACTGGAGCCGATGGATGCTCAGCCATTGCTTCGAGTAGCCGATCGACTCGACGATTTCGACATGGCGATTTTTGTCAGCCCGAATGCGGTCACCAAGGCCGTGCCCCGGATCCTCGCCGGTCGCGGGTTCCCTTCCCGGCTGCAGGTCGCCGCGATCGGTATGGGCACCGCACGTGAGCTGAGGCGGTTCGGCGCCCGAGTGGACGTCTGTCCCGATCGGCAATTCGACAGCGAGTCACTGGTCGAACTGCCCCAGATGATGACGCTCGCGGGCAAGAATGTGGTCATTTTCCGGGGCAACGGTGGCCGTTCCTTTCTCGGTGACACGCTCACGCAGCGCGGCGCGCGGGTCGATTACGTGGAAGCCTACCGGCGGGCGCGGCCAGACGCCGATATCGGCCCAATCACGGGCGCATGGGCACGCGGTGAAATTGACGTCGCGACGTTCGCCAGCGGTGCGGCATGTCGAAACCTTTTCGACATGTTGGGTCGACTCGGGCAACAATGGCTGCAGGGCACACCGATCGTGGTGGTGAGCGAAAGAATGCGACAATTGGCGACCGAGCTCGGGATTGAGCGAGAGCCCGTCCTTGCCAGCGGGGCGAGCGACGAAGCCATTGTCGAGGCGTTGACGAGATGGCATCGGGCCACTCCTGGGACGCCCTGAACAGTTCTACTGAGGAATTGTGGGCGCACGGAAAGCAAGAATCCATTTCCTGCTTTCCTTACGAAATCAACATATAGCAGTGTTGATTTCTGCGGTACATCCATGCACCGCAGGGAAACCCTGACCGGATCAGTGTTTTCCTCAAATGAGACGGGGACGTGCAAATGAGCGAAAGCAAGCAACGCGGCAGCAATGGGCCCAAGGCAACCGGCTCCGCAAATGTCAGTGACAACCAGAATAAGAAGGACCCCGCCGGGAATGCTGGCACGGCCAACGCGAAGTCGCCGGCACCGCCGGCCGGAAAGCCCTCGACCCCGTCTGCAGCGGCCGGTGCAAAGGGGAGCGCCCAGGCACCATCGCCGCCGCGAGCGGGGCAGTCGACAGGAGCGGGTCAATCCCGCCACGGTGGGCGAGGGCTGGCTTTGCTCGCTCTTCTGGTCGCGGTTGTCGCATTTGGCGCCAGCGGCTATTTGTGGCACCTGTTCGACCAGGCGAACCAAAGAGCGGCTTCCGACACCCGCTTGACCGCGGCGCTCGATCAAGCTGCGCAGAATGCGGCGGCGCTCGGCGCCCTTGAAGCGGCGCTTGGTGAACGGGTTTCGGAGCAGGCGGCTGCGCGCGAGCAGGGGTTCGCAAATTTGACCGAGAAGCTGGCCGCCGCGGAAAAACAGCTGTCGACCGCGCAGCAGGAAGCCACTCAGGAACTGGTCACCCGAATCGAGAATCTGCAGCTCGCTCAACGAGGGCTGAACGAGACGCTGGAAACGCTTCGAGAGACGGTGGCGAGCGGCGGAGACACGAATGCGTGGACCCTCTCGGAGGTCGACTACCTGTTGCAGATCGCAGACCATCGTCTGCGGTTTCAACAAGACGTGGACAGCTCGCTCGCGGCGCTGACGCTCGCAAGACAGCGTCTGGGGGCCGTGAATGAGATGGCCTTCAACCCGGTTCTCGTGCTTCTGGACGAGGAGATCGCCAAATTGAAGGGTGTCGATCAAACCGACGTCACCGCCATAGCGGGACAGATGACCGCGCTGGCCGAGAAAGCGTCGGCGCTACCGGTGCGAAACGACATGCGCACGGAAGCAATCAAGTCCAAGGCCCTCGCGGAGCGCAAGGCTCTGCAGGAGGGTGGCGCACAATCCGTCGCGGAGGGGGATAACTGGTTGGGTGCCGTGGCATCCAAGGCCTGGGGCGAAATGAAGAACCTGGTCGTGGTGCGCCACGAGCGCCGGGAGGCGCCGCCCCTAATAGCGCCGGACGAAGAGTATTTCCTGGCCGAGAACCTCCGGCTCAAAATCGAAGCAGCACGGCTCGCGCTATTGCTGGGGGACGGTGCGGTTTATCAGGAAAGTCTCGGAATGGCTCAAAAGTGGATCAGCACCTACTACGAGCCCGCAGACGATAACGTGATCAGCGTCCAAAAGGAGATCAAGGCTCTGCAGCAGGTGGAGGTCAATCCGTACCTGCCAGACATCTCCCAGTCGAAACGGGCATTTCAAGACGTCATGAACCATCGGCAGCCGTTGCGCCCGCTGGCTACTGAGGGACGGTCGAATCCGACCGCCGATGCAGCGCCGGAGGGCCAAGGATGAAAACACTGCTGATTCTTATCGCGGCTCTGTTCGCGTCAATTGGCGTCGCGCTCCTTATCCGGGAGGATCCAGGGTACGTCCTGGTCACGGTTGGACAGTTCACGGTGGAGAGCACCGTCGCCGTGTTGACCGTCGGGCTGGCGGTACTGTTCGCCGCCACGTATATCCTCGTTCGCTTCCTCGTAAGAATCGTCAGACTGCCCGGTGACGCCAAGCGTGCCAATGCGCGACGGCGGGAGCGAAAATCTCATCTCTTGCTTTCGAATGGGATGGGACAGCTCATGGAGGGCCGTTGGAGGGAAGCAGAGCAAGCTCTTCTGAAGTCGACACGCTACAGCCGAACACCGGTTCTCGGCTACATCGGTGCGGCACAGGCGGCCCACCAACTGAAGGAACCGGCGAAACGCGATCGCTACCTGCAGGATGCCAAAAAGGAGACGGGCAGTGCGACGGTCGCGGTCGGGTTGAAGCAAGCGGAACTGCAGCTCTCCAGCGGCCAGCCGAACGAGGCCGCAAAAACACTGGAGGTTTTGCACAGGCAGTACCCCAGGCATCCTCAGGTTCTCCGCAGTCTGATGGAGTCGCACTTGGCGTTGAAAGACTGGCGCGGACTCTGGCTGATTCTGCCAGACTTGAAGAGACGCAGAATCCTACCCGGGGACGAATTTTCGGCGCTGGAGCGTGAAACTTTCCGCGAATTGCTCGGCCAGGAGGCGAAGAGCGACGACCGCAAGGCCCTGGAGAAAGCATGGCGGGGAATGCCCAAGCACTTGCGCAACGACCCGGACATCGTGGCCGACTATGCGGGCTATTTGGAGGGTCACGACGCCGCGGCGGAGGCCGAGCGACTGCTTCGAAAAACCATCGAAACGAATTGGCATCCTAAGCTGGTCCTGGCTTACGGGGAGATCGCGCGTGGAGATGGCTCTGCACAAATGAAGACCGTGGAGGGCTGGCTCAAAAGCCGCTCGAAGGACCCTGACTTGCTGCTAACGGCAGGTCGCATAGCGAGGCGGAATCGTTCGTGGGGAAAGGCGCGCGATTACTACGAGGCAAGTGTCGCTCTGCGGCCGACCACGGACGCCTACCATGAGCTAGGCAGTTTGCTGGAACAACTGGATGAGCCCGAAAAAGCCCGGGACTGCTATCGCAACGGATTGCGGCTCCTGACAGGAAAGGAATTGAGCACCACGAGCACCGTGCTGGAGTTCAAGCCGATCGAAGAACCGCCGCAGGACACGGACGAGAAGGCGCAACAAGAGCCGCCCGGGGAGGATCCGTCTCAGCTGACGAAAAAGTCGGACCAGGCGAAGGTTGCTGGCCAGCCGTAGGGCTGACGGCTTGGCCGTCCGTACCATTGGGCGCTGACCTGCACAGCAAGTTCGACTGCGGAGGCTACTCTCCGTCGATTGCGGCCCGAGTGTCGGCCGAATACTCGAACGAATCAAAAAACAGCTGCTCCTCCGGGAGGCCGCACTTGGCAAAACTTCGCTTTGCAGCCTCGATCATGGCTGGCGGCCCGCTCATGTATACGTCGTGCCCGGACAGGTCCGGATAGGCGTCGCACACTGCTTCGTGTACGAACCCCGTCAACCCGGCCCATGCGTCTTCGAGCGCGGGTTCGGAAAGGACCGGCGTGTAGCTGATATGTTCGTGATCCCGTGCCCAGGACTGTGCAAGCACGTTCAAATACAGGTCTTTGCCTGCTCGTGCGCCCCAGAACAGGTGCATGGGACGTGTCACCTGAACCTCGATCGCGTGCTCAATGATTGCCTTGAGCGGTGCGAAGCCGGTACCCCCGCCCATCAATACCACCGGCCGTGTCGACTCTTCCCGGAGAAAGAATGTTCCCAACGGCCCTTCGAATCGCAGAATCGCTTTCTCCTTCATATCGCTGAATACGTGCCCTGTGAATTTGCCACCCGGCACATGGCGGACATGTAGTTCCAGAAACTCATCGTCGTGGGGCGGGTTGGCAAGGGAAAATCCTCGCCGGCGCCCGTCCCGCAGGATGAGGTCGATGTATTGACCCGCCAGGAACTGCAGGCGCTCGGTCGCGGGCAGCCGTAGCAGCAAGCGCATCACGTCGTCCGCGAGGAGTTCCATCCGTTGCACGCGGCACGGCAGCACTTTTATCTGAATGTCCCGAGCCACGCCAATTTCGCGGATCTCAATGTCCAGGTCTCCCACAGCGTGCGCCTGACAGAACAACGCTTTGCCGTCCGCTACCTCGTGCTCCGTAATACCTGGGGGTTTGGCGGCGGGGTATTCCACATGGCCACCGATCACCTTGCCCATGCACGACCCGCAGGCTCCGTTGCGACAGCCGTAGGGAAGGGCCAGGCCTTCCCGCAATCCCGCCTCGAGGATCGTCTCCCCAGTTTCGACCTGGAACTGGTGGCCGCTCGGGTGGACAGTAACGGTGTAGCTCATCAAGACAATGCTCGGAGACGGTCGTAAGGGCCGCGATTTTGCACGAATTGCGACATACGAAAAACCCCGAACGGCAAATACAGATCAGGGGCGTCGAAACCGAAGGGGCGGATCACCCACTGGATCTCCGGATCAGCCCAGCCCGAGCGACGGCCAAATTGCGTCCACGCGGTCGCGTACCTCGTCGCCCATGCGAATAGGGCGACCCCACTCGCGCTGGGTTTCCCCCGTCCATTTGTTTGTTGCATCGAACCCGATTTTGGAACCGAGACCCGAGACCGGGGAGGCGAAATCCAGATAATCGATTGGCGTATTCTCCACGATGACGGTATCGCGTGCTGGGTCCATGCGTGTCGTCATGGCCCAGATCACCTCCTTCCAGTCCCGCGCATTGACGTCCTCGTCGACCACCAGCACCATTTTCGTATACATGAACTGGCGCAGAAACGACCAGACTCCCATCATGACTCGCTTCGCGTGCCCCGGATACTGCTTGCGCATGGCTACGACGGCTAGCCGGTAGGAGCAGCCTTCTGGCGGCAGGTAAAAATCGACGATCTCCGGAAACTGTTTCTGGAGGATCGGAACGAATACCTCGTTCAAGGCAACCCCGAGAATGGCGGGCTCGTCCGGCGGGCGCCCGGTATAGGTGCTGTGGTAGATGGGGTTCTCCCGGTGGGTAATCCGGTCAATCGTGAAGACTGGAAAACGCTCCACCTCGTTGTAGTAGCCGGTATGGTCTCCGAACGGGCCCTCCGGTGCGGTCTCGCCCGGCTGAATGTGGCCCTCCAGAACGATCTCGGCACTCGCAGGTACTTGGATTTCCGATCCGATGCACTGGGCAAGCTCGGTACGCGAGCCTCGCAAGAGGCCCGCGAAGGCGTATTCGGACAGCGTGTCCGGTACCGGCGTCACCGCGCCGAGAATCGTTGCCGGATCGGCGCCCAGAGCCACGGCGATCGGGAATGGTTCACCAGGATGGGCCTCCTGCCATTCCTTGAAATCCAGTGCGCCACCGCGATGTGCCAACCACCGCATGATCACTTTGTCTGGCCCGATTACCTGCTGCCGGTAAATTCCCAAATTCTGTCTCGACTTATTGGGGCCGCGGGTCACGACCAGACCCCAGGTAATGAGCGGCCCCGCGTCCTCCGGCCAACAGGTCTGAATCGGCAACTTCGACAGGTTGACCTCCGCACCGCCGAGTACGATTTGTTGGCACCGAGGGCGGCGGACCTGTTTCGGCGCCATGTCCAGCACTTTCTTGTAGACTGGCAGCGTGCGCCAGGCGTCTTTCATTCCTTTCGGCGGCTCGGGTTCTTTCAAAAACGCGAGGAGTTTGCCGATGTCACGCAGTGCTGCAACTTCGTCTGCACCCATTCCAAGCGCCACACGCCGAGCCGTCCCGAAGAGATTCGCCAGGACCGGGATAGTGTGTCCTTTCGGGCGTTCGAATACGAGTGCCGGGCCCCCGGCATGGAGCACTCGGCTGCATATCTCGGTCATTTCCAGGCGCGGGTCGACCTGCACTCGGATCCTTTTCAGCTCGCCGTCGGACTCGAGCTTGTCCAGAAACTCTCTCAGATCGCGGTACTTCATCCGATGGTTCCGAATTTTGGGTTGGGCCCGATTATGGGGGGGCGTGCCCATGCGGGCTAGTCCAGTCTCTCGCAGCGGTTCGTCGCGTTGGTGTCCAGGTGCCGCCGTCTGCGCGGGTTCGATCGCAAAGCGGCAACGATCAGGGAACAGAGGTGCCGAAGGAATTCAACGACAGTCCCAAGGGTAGTGGGCGCAGCCAGTTCCGATTGCTCTTGGAGCGTCGTTTCGGCCCGTATTTCTTGACCCAGCTCCTCGGCGCGTTCAACGACAATATGGTCAAGAACGCGATGATCGTGTTCATCACGTTCAGTAGTGCCGCCTCGTGGGGAACGGACGCCAGCACCCTGATCAACCTGAGTGCTGCGCTGTTCATACTGCCCGTCTTCTTGTTCTCCGCCACGTTTGGCCAAGTCTCGGACAAGTATGAGAAATCCCGCCTGATCCGTGCCGTCAAGTTGTTCGAGATCGCGATCATGTTCGGTGCGGCCCTGGGATTTCTGCTACAGAGCGTTCCCGTGCTGTTGGCGACGCTGTTCCTGATGGGCACGCAATCCAGTTTGTTCGGACCGGTAAAGTACAGCATCCTGCCGCAACACCTGCGCGCAGACGAGTTGGTCGGTGGTAACGGTTTGGTCGAGATGGGCACCTTTCTGGCCATCCTCATCGGAACCGTCGCCGGAGCACTGTTCGTCGCCATGGAGGGCGTCGGCCGATGGGTGGTGTCAGTCGTGATGCTGCTCGCTGCCGCACTCGGTTACCTGACCAGTCGCTACATTCCGCAAGCGGATCCACCCGCCCCTGACCTGCGCATCAATTGGAACCCGATCACCGAGACCTGGCGAAATCTCGCGTTCATGGCTCGATACCGGACCGTTTTCCTGTCGGTGCTGGGAATTTCCTGGTTTTGGTTTCTGGGTGCCACTTACCTGACACAACTTCCCGTTTATGCCCGTTCGAGCCTGGGCGCCGACGAGCAGGTGGTGGTGCTCCTGCTGACACTTTTCTGCGCCGGTGTGGGTGCCGGGTCCCTGCTGTGTGAACGAATGTCCGGGCACATGGTCGAGCTGGGACTGGTGCCGTTCGGTGCCATCGGTCTGACGCTATTCGGTGTGGACCTGTACCTTGCCCGATGGGACG
>JBFGYN010000039.1:0-14601 GCA_041587415.1 Candidatus Competibacterales bacterium
ACCCGCCGCTCATCCATGGCGTTGATGTAGGTCATGGCGACCAGAAGGAACAGCATCAGCTCGGCGTACTCGAGGATGCTGTGGCGCACCGCCACTTCGGCGGCGTGGGGCATATCGTTGCTGGCATAGACCGCAGCGATCATTGACCATATGAGACCGGCGGCAAGCAGAACGGGCTTGGACTTTCGAAGGTGCAGGACTTCCTCGCTCATGACGAGGACGTAGGCGAGAACAAATATGCCGACGGCAAGGAAGCCTACGGGGTGTGTGGTAAGGTCGAGCGTATTGCTGGTGGCCTCCGCCGCCCAGGCGGGGCTGCTTGCCAGCAGTGCGCTACCGAGTGTGCCTGGAATTGCGACGCGACGCACCATGCGCGACCTCCGGGAGGATTCAAAGAGGGGCAAATCCGTTGATTCAAGTCCGGCGGCGGCAAAGAAAATTGCGTCGCCGCAGGACCCACCGGGGGCCCCGGAGCCCATCTCAGGGTGATGATTGCGCCATGGAGATGTAGCCGCAGGTCCGAGGCGGCGTCATCGCGACGCTCAGGGGCCGCTCGAGGGGCGATATGTTAATGCTGCGTCGCACAACAATCAAGCGAGAGAAAAGTGTCACCCGGTCGGCCGTCTCGGAAACGGCGCGGTGCCCCACCGATCCCGGCGGCACCTCCGTGCGCCGCCGTGGGCCCAGATTTAGTCGGCGTTTCCTAAAATTCGTCCCACGCCTTGCCGAAGGCGTCACCGAGTGACCGGTAGCTGTCGACGAACCCCTTCTTGACGTCCTCCCATGCCTCCGCCGAGCTGTGTTTCATGCCTCCGTACCACTCTGCCACCTCGGTCCGCTGCCTCTTGAGCGCCTTCAGGGCATCGCTCGATCGTTGCCGGGCGGCTTGGTCCATCTCGTCCCAATTCTCATCCAACTTCGCCTGCATCGCCTCGATGCGGGCATCCAGCCTGGCCAAGGTCTCTTTCGCCGCCTGTACCGCTTCATCGCGCTGCTCCGCAGAATATTCTCGTATGGCTTCTGCGGATTCGGCAACCTCCTCCTTGACCTCTGCAGCGGAGGTTTCGTCAGCGCTCGTGTCTGCGGCAAAAACCTGGGGCGACAATAGGAAAAGAGCAAGCATCAATTGACTCAACATTACACGGTGCATCAACTTCCCTCCAACCGCTGTCTAGCGTAGGTTCATGAAATTCACAGCCGCGAATGTACCAGAGATCGAAGTACACGTGGCCCGGATGGTCTAACTCGATTCGGCCGGACCGTTGGGCAGAAGGTCCCGTGCCATGCGGATCGCATCCTCCCGGCCGCAATAGTAGTTGCCAACTCGCCCGATCGTTTCGTACCCCAGTCTTCGGTAAAACGCGACGGCCCCGGGGTTCGTGGCCCGAACCTCCAAGTGGACCACAGAAATTCCGGCGACGAGCGCCGACTTCTCCAGCCATCGGACGAGGCGTCGCCCAACCCCACCGAGTCGGTAGGCCGGTTCCACCGCAAGCAGATTGAGGTGCGATTCGTCGGTGCCGAATTCCATCATTGCGAATCCGACGATCGTGCCACCCACGCGTGCAACCACCACGCTCGTCTCGTCGCAGCGAATGCTCCTGCGAACCCGAGTCGCCGTCCACGACCAGTCCAGACCTTTTTCCAACAGGTCACGCGACATGGCCGCTAGCTGCACCGCATCGGACGATGAAGCCAAGTTCATTTCGATCGTGGGGGAAGCGCCCACACGTACTCCCAATTTACGGCCAGGCGCCTTCTTGATCATCTGCATTGCCCACGTATGGAGGCAACGGCAGGAGGCGCGGGCATGTTTTCAACGCATGTCGAGGCACTCTGCACAGGGAAGATAGCCGACGACGATGCCATGGTTCTTGATCGGCATGATATCCATCGGTGCTGGCTCTCATCAATCATCTGCCATCGCGATGTCTTCCATGTTGCGCAATTCGCATTTGCCGCGAACAAGCCACCGCTCCCCTCTCGCGGCTGCCGCGCGACGCCGCGCGACGCCGCGCCGCGGAACGGCAAGACGCGACCCGGAAACCGCAGATCCAGTCACGCGGCGTAGCCACAGGTCAGGCATCAGCCCGGAAACCAGTGGACGGCAATTGTCTCCCACCGGTAGAGAACATCGAATCACCGGCGTAGCGCAAGCGCGTAGCTCGAATTGCTACACTGACTCGATTGGCAGGTGTTAGCCGACGCGCGAAGGTCAAAGAAACTCATGTCACGCATAGAACGGCCTACCGTGGTGGTCACGCGCAAGCTGCCTCCCTCGATCGAGGAACGATTGAAACGCGACTACGCAGCGAAACTGAATGCCGAGGACAGGCAGTACACCACCGGGAAACTCTTGGAACTGCTGTCAGTCGCCGATGCGGTGGTCGCCTGCCATACGGAACGCTTCACGCGAGAAGTGATTGAGCAGCTTCCAAAACGGCTCAAGGCCATTGTCAACTACTCCGTCGGGGTCGACCACGTGGATCTGGCGGCGGCGCGGGAACGGGGAATCATCGTGACCAACACGCCGGACGTGTTGGCCGACGCGACGGCCGAAATTGCAATGCTGCTCATACTCGGGGCGGCGAGACGCGCGTCCGAGGGGGAACAGCTGGTCCGCGCTGGCCGGTGGCACAGCTGGAGCCCGAGCTTCATGGTGGGCACTCAGGTGACCGGCAAGCGACTCGGCATTCTCGGCATGGGACGCGTCGGGCAGGTCACGGCGAGACGGGCACGTGGTTTCGACATGCGAATCCACTATCACAATCGCCACCGCTTGGCTCCGGATCTGGAGCAAGGAGCGCAATACCACGCGAGTGTGGAGTCACTGCTTCCCGAGTGCGATTTTCTTGCCCTGCACTGTCCCGCAACGCCTGACACCGAGGGACTGATGGATGCGGACCGGCTGGCACTGCTCCCAGACGGAGCCATAGTGGTGAATACGGCCCGAGGTGCGATCGTCGACGAGGAGGCTCTGCTCGCCGCGTTGAACTCGGGGCGGATTCGCGCTGCAGGCTTGGATGTCTACCGCAACGAGCCGGACATCGACCGACGCTGGCGCCGCCAAGCCAACACGTTTCTGCTTCCACACGTGGGCAGCGCGACCCGAGAGACCCGTGACGCCATGGGATTTCGTGCGCTCGACAACCTGGACGCGATATTTCGCGACCAAATGCCCCAGGACCGCGTCGTCTAACGAAACTCCGATCAAGTCAAAGATTCCGTGCGGCACATGGTTGTGTCAGGAGTACCGGCAACATGTTGTTTCGGCGAGGAAAACGGGACCCTGGCTTGTCGTTTTCCGAACCTGTCAACCCCGGATGGAGATGTTTGGGGTTTGCGTAAATCGGGCTCTGCCTTCGCCAGATGCTAAAATTGAATTCGGGGCTCGGATTCGTGTCTGGACCGAGCTCCGCGCCAACCCGAACAGGTTGTTGGCAATACACAAAAAGTGCTTGGAGTGGATGGAGAACAAACCAATGAGTGAGAACACGAATAACAGTGGGTCGCGTCGCAGTTTCTTGAAACGCGGAGCTGCCACGGCGGGCGCAGTAGCGGGCGTCGTCGCTGCACCGGCGATTGTTCGGGCGCAGAGTCCGATGGTCGTCAAGATGCAGACGTCGTGGCCGTCCGCCGACATTTGGATGGATTTTGCCCGGCAGTATGTGGAAAGGGTCGAGAAGATGTCCGGGGGGCGACTGAAGATCGATCTTCTGCCGGCCGGTGCAGTCGTCGGCGCCTTTCAGGTGCTCGATGCCGTCAACGATGGTGTGATCGACGCCGCCCACACGGTACCGGTGTACTGGTACGGCAAGCACAAGGCGGCTTCGCTGTTCGGTACCGGCCCGGTCTTCGGCGGCAGCGCGACGACCATGTTGGCCTGGTTCAACGCGGGGGGCGGCAAGGATCTCTACCGCGAGCTCACCCAGGACATCATGAAACTGAACGTTTACGGGTTCATGGGTTTCCCGATGCCGGCCCAGCCGTTCGGCTGGTTCAAGAACCAAGTCTCCACGGTGGACGACATCAAGGGCCTCAAGTACCGGACGGTTGGCCTGGCTGCCGATCTCATGCAGAAAATGGGCATGAGCGTCGCTCAGCTTCCCGGCGGCGAAATCGTGCCCGCAATGGAGCGCGGCGTGATCGACGCCTTCGAATTCAACAATCCTTCTTCCGACATGCGATTCGGAGCGCAAGACGTCGCCAAGAACTACTATCTATCGTCTTATCACCAGGCGAGCGAGTCCTTCGAATTCCTGTTCAACAAGGATTTCTTCGACGATCTGGACGACGACCTGAAAGCAGTCCTGGAGTACGCCGTCGAGGCGGCGAGCACCGCAAACACTGCCATCGCGCTGGACAATTATTCCAGTGATCTGCGCAAGCTGCAGGAGGGCGGCGTCGCGGTCCATCGCACTTCAAAGGAAATCCTGGACGCGGAACTCAAGGCTTGGGACGAGTTGATCCCGGAACTCGAAGAGGACGAGTACATGAAGCGCGTCCTGGACAGCCAGCGCGAGTGGGTCGATCGAGTTGTCTTCTACGAGCTCATGAACTCCCCGGATTATGCCCTGGCTTACGACCACTACTTCCCGGGCAAGTTGAAGCTTTGATCACTGGCGGCTCTTACCGGAAACGCTGATCCAAGCCTCTCGCGCTTGATCGGCGGACGACACACCCGAGTGGTACACGGGATGGCCCAGCGGGGGCTCACGCTGCCGCTGGGCCGACCCGGCGACAACGCCAATTCTCGGGGGGAGGGTTGAATTGGTCAGTTACATTCACTTTGCCGATAGCTTGTCGGCGTGGTTCGGCAAGGCTTTCGCCTGGCTCATTCTCCTCATGACATTCGGCGTCGGCTACGAGGTGTTCGTACGCTACGCGCTCAATGCACCGACGAGCTGGGCGTTCGACGTCTCCTACATCATGTACGGCAGCCTGTTCATGATGGGAGGGGCGTACACACTCTCCCGCGGCGGGCACGTGCGCGGCGATTTCGTCTATCGGCTGTTGAAACCACGCACCCAAGCCACCCTGGAGCTGATTCTCTATTTCCTGTTTTTTTTCCCGGGCATACTCGCCCTCATCATCGCCGGATGGAAATACGCAGGACGATCCTGGCAGTACATGGAAGTGAGCGTCAACAGCCCGGCCGGCATTCCAATATTCCAATTCAAGACAGTGATGGTCGCGGCTGGCATCCTGCTGCTCCTACAGGGAATTGCCCAGGTTTTTCGCTGCATTCTGTGCATTCGCACCGGGGAGTGGCTGCGAGCCACCGAGGACATCGAGGAGACCGAAGTCCAGCTGGCACGTAGCGGTGCGCTCGACGTTCTGCAGCACAGCAGTGAAGCAATCGACATCTACAAGCCGTCCGAGGCCCCTCACAAACGCGGCAAAGACGGAGCTCAGCGATGACCGATCCTCAAGTCGCACTGCTGATGCTCGGGTTGTTTCTGTTCATCATCCTGCTCGGTTTTCCCATTGCCTTTACCCTCATGGCGATGGGTATCGGCTTCGGCTACTACGCCTATTTCGACGCCTCGCGGATGTGGCGGGCCTACGACCGGGCCGTCGAACAAGGCGCCGATTCCGCAACACAAATGCAGCTGTGGGTCGAAGGCTTGTTCAACAATCGAATCTTCGATCTATTCGTGAACCAGACTTATTCGGTGATGGCCAACGACGTGCTGACGGCCGTTCCGCTGTTTCTGTTCATGGGATACATCGTCGAACGCGCCAACATCGTCGCCCGTCTGTTCAGCACACTCAACATCGTTGCCAGCCGCATACCGGGCTCAATGGCGGTGGCAGCACTCATTACTTGCACACTGTTTGCGACCGCGACCGGAATCGTCGGGGCCGTGGTGACCTTGATGGGACTGCTCGCCTTCCCGGCAATGCTCAAGGCCCGTTACGATACCAGCTTCGCCTCGGGTGTGATTTGCGCTGGCGGTACTCTGGGCATTCTCATTCCACCGTCTATCATGCTGATCGTGTACGCGGCCGCATCCGGTGTGTCGATCGTCCAGCTCTACGCCGGAGCACTGTTGCCGGGTCTGCTGCTGGCGGGCCTGTATTTGATCTACGTGGTGGGCCGCTCTTTTTTTCAGCCGCACATAGCGCCGAAGCCGTCCAAAGCGGAGATCGGCGACCTGCCGCTCGGCAGGGTGATCGTGCTTCTGCTGACGTCTTTTTTCCCCCTGGCGGTTCTCATTCTCGCAGTACTGGGCGCCATTTTGTTCGGACTCGCGACGCCTTCCGAAGCGGCGGCCGTCGGGGCATTCGGCGGACTGCTCCTGGCCGTCGCGTACCGCGCCTTCACCTGGCAAAGGCTGAGGGAATCGGTCTACCTGACGGTGCGAACGACCGCGATGGTGTGCTGGCTGTTCGTGGGCTCCTGGACCTTCTCCTCCGTATTCTCCTACCTGGGCGGCGAGCACCTGATCAGTAACTTCGTGACCGGGCTCGATCTGTCTCCCCTGCTGTTCCTGATCCTGGCGCAATTGGTGATCTTCCTCCTCGGCTGGCCGCTGGAATGGTCCGAGATCATTATTATCTTCGTGCCAATCTTCCTTCCGCTGTTGCCGCACTTCGGTGTCGACCCGCTGTTTTTCGGGATTCTGGTGGCGCTAAACCTGCAAACCTCGTTCTTGACGCCGCCCATGGCGATGTCGGCGTACTATTTGAAGGGGATTGCGCCCCCGACCGTGCAATTGGTGGAAATTTTCAGGGGATGCTTCCCCTTCCTGGGCATGGTATTCATTGCCATGATCGTCCTCTACGTCGTTCCCGACATCGCCCTCTGGCTGCCGAATCTGATTTATGGGCGCTGAACACCGGTCGACACGCCCATGACGAATCTTGCCGACGTGACCGCATTGGAGGCTCGCGAACGACTGGCGCGGGGCGAGGTCCGCGCGGTGGAGTTGACCAAAGCATGCCTCGAACGCATTGCCCAGCAGGATCCGGAATTGGGGGCGTGGGCATTCATTGACGAGCAGCTGGCGCTGGCTCAAGCGAGCGCCGCCGATGCGTATCGAGAGTCCGGTCGCCCCATAGGGGCCCTGCACGGCGTGCCAATCGGGGTTAAGGACATCATCGATACCGCCGACATGCCGACCGAGAACGGAACCGTGCTCGATGCCGGCCGGCGCCCCAACGGCGACGCAACGGTCGTTGCACGCCTGCGCGCCGCTGGGGCGATCATTCTCGGCAAGACAGTCACGACGGAATGCGCACTTTTCGCGCCAAGCCGCACCCGTAACCCGCGAGATCTGAACCGTACCCCGGGTGGATCCTCATCCGGATCCGCAGCGGCGGTTGCCAGCGCCATGGTGCCCACCGCCATTGGCACCCAAACGGCGGGGTCGGTGATCCGGCCAGCCTCCTACTGCGGCACAATCGGCTTCAAGCCCACATTCGGACTGATTCCACGAACCGGAATACTGCGCCATTCACAGTGGCTCGACACTGTTGGCAGCTTTGGGCGGACGGTAGAGGACGCAGCCCTGGTCGCCGACGTCTTGGCGGGTCACGACCCCGCGGATCCGGATACCCGGGTCGCCGCACCACCGTCGATACTCCATACGGCTCTCACTCAGCCCCCAGTACAACCTCTGCTGGGCTTCGTCGAGACGCCCGTCTGGAACGAGGTAGAGCCGGACTGCGCGGCGGGCTTTGCCGAGTTGGTGGAGGCTTTGGGCGAAAGATGCGATCCGATCGAGTTGCCTGCTGTGTACGATCAGGCAGCCATGGCGCACAGGCGGCTGGCACTGGTGGGTGTGGCGCGAAATCTTCGTCAGTATTTTGAACGGGGCCGCGACAGACTGTCCGGTGAGACCCAGGCAGCAATCGAAGAAGGGCGAGCAACAAGCGGCGTGGATTATCTGTCGGCTCTGGACTGGCGGTCGGTGTTGTCGGCCGGGTTGGATGAGATCTTCAACCGCTACGACGCGCTGATCACGCCATCCGTTGCCGGCCAAGCCCCGCCCGGGCTCGACTCAACCGGGAGCCCGGCATTTTGTGTGCTGTGGACATTGGCCGGCGTGCCGTCGGTGACGCTGCCCCTGCTGGAAGGCAGGGACGGATTACCGATCGGGGTTCAGCTCGTGGGGCGACGCGGAAACGACGGGCGACTCATGCGGACCGCGCGCTGGCTGATGGAGAGGATCGAAAATGCAAAATGACCTGTCGGCGGTCGAGGGGGCTAGGCAGTGACGGATTGGATACTGGCGATTGCCGCGCTGGCGACGCTTATTGCCTTCCTCGCGGTCATCGTCGTATTTGTTCCAGATATCGACCTGATCGTGGTCGTCGTATTCGTAGCGGCATTGGCGATCTGGGACTTCTGGTCAAATCTCAGGTCGAGCAAAACAAACGACCAGAGCTGACGCGGCCGTCGGAAGGGGCGGGAGACCTTCCAATTCGGTGCTCACGATGAACGGCGGCTGCGCTGGGGCGGGGTCACTGGAGCAAATCCACCGCCTCGCCCCAACAGTCCGAGACGAAGTACCCGAGCGGATAGGGATCCGTGGGATCGACGCCGATCTGATGAAGCCCGTGGATCCACCCACGGCCGGAGATTCGCGCCTGCACCGCCGGCCGACCGGCGACCTCGGTCTCCTGGACGAAGCCCACTTCGAAGGCGCTGTCGATGACGGAACGGGCAACGACTGTTTCGCCCACGACCGCCTGTCCCCGAGCGTGCCGCACAGCCAATCGGGCCGCGTTGCCCGTGCCGCACGGTGAACGGTCCAGTCTTCCGGGCGGTAGCACGGTAGCACCCACCAGATCCCCATCGTCCCTTGCGTCGACGAACATGGTGTAGGCAATGCCTTCGATGGACGTCAAGACAGGGTGACGCACCTGGCAACTCCGATTCAGAGCACGATGAATACGGCTCCCGATGTCCACCAATCGACGAGCAGAGTGGCGCCCAATTGCCAAATCGAACTGCCCCGGATCGATTAGGGCGTAGAACACACCGCCGAACGCAAGATCGACGCGAACCCGCCCGACGTCCGGCACATCCACTGCCACATCCAACTCTTCGACGAAACTCGGAACCATGTCCAGCGACACCCGTTCGCATCTTCCGCCCCGACAGGACGCCACGGCACGCACCAGCCCAGCGGGGGTGTCGAGGGTGACGACGGTTTCCGGCTCGCGCATGGGGACAGCCCCGGTCTCCAACAGCACGGTCACGACACAGATGCAGTTCGAGCCTGACATGCTGTGGGCCCGATCGCCCTGCAGGACGATGAATCCGGCATCTGCAGCGCTTGCACAGGGGGGGAAAAGCAGGTTGGTGCTCATCTGCGCGCATCCGCGGGGTTCGAACACGCAAAAACGCCGCAACGAGTCGTCCACCTCGTTCAGGTAGGTCATCTTCTCCAACATGGTCCGGCCGGGAACGTCCACGACACCGCCGGTAACGACCCGGCCCACCTCACCTTCCGCATGGGCTTCCACCAAGGTCAGGGATTTCCGCCAATGCATGGTCGCCCCCTCCGTGTCTGTCCGACTGCTCAAGTCCACGATCGTACAGTATGGAAGGCCAGCCCCGCATCGCTCACCGGGCGTACGGATGCCAGTGGGGCTATGGCAGCTTCGAAGGCTTTACCGAGCAACAGCACAACAGCCACCCGAAGATGCTGTTGCGTGCTGGACGGCAATGCCCCCTGATCAGAGCCCGATGATTCCGCCAGAGCACGACTTGCGTGCCGCGGAGCAACTCCTAGCGCGAACGTTGCACCAGAAAACTCGAATTTTGGCAATTACGTCAATCAAAACAGTGATTTGTGCGAATATTAGCCATTGACACTCTGTCACCGGGGGCGCTTTCCGGTGCAGCGTCCGGGCTGGCGCCCCTCGGCCGACCCCCGAATCGTGCGCACTCAGGCGGATTTGACCTCGATCTTGTGAGGCTTCGACCGCGCTTCCTCTGTCTTCGGCAGCCGAACCGTCAGCACGCCTTTGGCGAACGTGGCCGTGACCCTTGCCGCGTCGGCACCGGGCGGCAGCGGAAAAGTACGCCGAACGGAGCCGTAGCTGCGCTCGGTGAGGTGGTAGTTCTTCTGCTTCGTCTCACGCTCGTCCTTTCTCTCGCCGGCGACCGTAATTGCACCATTGCTCACGGTGACATCGATCTGCTTCTCGTCGAGGCCCGGAAGCTCCACGGTTAGCTCGTACTCCTTGTTCGACTCCGAGAAATCGGCACGCGGGGCCGACATCAAATCCGAGGCGGTGGCACCGAATGCGCCCCAATCCCAGGCTCGACGGAGGGGCGGGGCGAGCGTCATCGCACCCTCGCCGAAGAACCTATCGAATACCCGATCGATCTCGTCACGCAACCCAAGCAGGGGGTACCCCAGCCTCTCATTCCCGGTCTCCGCCGGCGCCTCCGACTTGCTTTTCTTCACCTCGACTTCCTTCCCTTTGCCACCCATCTCTTCCACTCCTGACCCGTTGGTCGTTTGCTATCAGTAAAGTGCTGGAGGTTCGTCTTCTGCCCAGATGTTCCGAGTGTTCTCGCTAACTCGCATTGATTTAGGTCATGGAATCGCACAGGCGCCAATGCATCGCGATGGCTACATCGAGGTCGTTCGGCTCTTGCCTGTCGCGACGGCCCCCGGGCAGCACCGGGATGCGACAGCCCGGTGGTCGGCGCTGCCTGCCCGTGAGATTCCTGGACCAGACATCATGAGCAGGACTTCGTGACCACGTCCGCCAAGTCCTGTGTGCGCTCCACCTGAACGAGGAAGTCGGTTGCTTCCTCCCGGGTGTCGTTCAAATTCTTGGACAGCCCCGCGATACGGGTGAAGCAGTTTCGCGCCGATTCCCCATCGGCGAAAGCGTAGACCCGTGATACGAGGCCCGCAACCCGGTCAAAGCTCCGGCGCTGTCGGTCGATGGGCGTGGACCCATCCAGCGTGTCGTAGGCATGCTGCGTGCAGATCATGTTCACGAAACGCGCTCTCTGGCAGGTCACGAAGTCTTCCAGGGTGACGCCTTCCTCGCCGCCCCTTTTGAGCCTTACGAGTTTCCAGGTTCGATGCACAGCTCAGAGAGGACGAGGATCCCGGCAGCGGCATGACGCTCTCCACCGCATAGCCGTGCAAAGATGCCGATTCGACGCGGGGACCGGGCGGTGCGCGGCGTTCCTGTCGTCGCTGTCAAACCGGGTCTTCAAGGGCCGCGCCGCGATGATGCTCGGCAGACCGGTGCTGACAGGCTGGGCTGTTGCAGAACTAAGACCCGCGACGGCCGGAGTATTGATGCTGCTCTGGCTGTTCGACCGTTCGGGCGGCCGGATCGAAGGAGTCCACCAGCGGAGGGGGCAGAGCGATCGCCACAACGCAAGTTGGAGCCGCCGACAGGTGCAACCAGGACGCTCCAATTTGGGCAATTACGTCAAGAAAAACAGTCACGCGTGCGTATGCTAGCCAGTGACACTTCCCGGCCCGGGGGACCTGGGACTACCAGTCGACAGCGTATCCCTCGCGGCGGCGACGGTTGCAGTAGATCTCGTCGAGCACGCCGAGCAGGCGATGCAACTCGTCGTCATTGGCACCACGGCGCACGGCACTGAAGTAGTCCAAGGTCGCGCGCTCTTCCAGGGTCTTCAGCTCGTCCAATGCGTTCATGTCCTTTCCCACTGCAGGTCACCAGGATTCTCATGGAACAGGCAACACTATACGGGAGTGGGCTTACCGTATCTGTGAAATAGTTCACAAAATGTTACGCACAGGCCATCTTTCCCTGCGCCCGGCCTTGCCGACTGATCGAGGCTGGTCGGCGCGCGTAGCCCGCTGCCAGGGGCCGTTCTGATCGGGGGTTGGCCCGGCGCATCGGCGTGGGACAACCTGGGATACCAGGGCGGCCTTGCGCGACGGTGTGACGGATGTAGGACTCGCAACCGTAACCCGATTCCGGGTAGACTCAGTCTGAACTGGTTTCACCTGCATCGGTCGACGGCGGCCCGTGCGGCAGTTGAAATGCTCGAGAGGGAGACGACAATTCGCTAGAACGACACCTCCCGGGCGGAACCCTTCGAACCGTTGTGGGGTTCTCGAAACAAACGAGCGCCGCCCTATACCTGGGAGTTGCTGATGTCGCTGTCAAACGGAGTGCGCCGATTCTTGTCGGATCGGAAAGTCACCTTCCAGATACTGCCTCACACGCGCACCGAGAGCCTGCAACAAGCGGCAAGGCTGAACGGTGTGAGGCCGGAATGGCTGGTACGTGTCGTGATGCTTGGGGATCACCGCGGATTCCTCATGGTCATACTCCCAGCAAGCCACATGATCAACTTCAGCTTGCTGAACGAGGCGCTTGACCGCAATCTCAAGCCCCTTACTCAGGGGCAGGCCGATCACCTTTTCACCGATTGCGAGAAGGGCTCCAGGCCGCCCCTGCCCGATCTGTTCCAGATTCCGGCAGTGATCGACGAAAGCGTTCTCGCTGGAACCGAGGTGTTCTTCGAGGGCGGCAGTCACGAGGGTCTCGTGGCCATACCAAGCAAGGCATTCATGCGACTTCATCCCGACGCTGAGGTCGGCCGGTTCTCACAGCCCATCGCAGAACTTACCGCCCACGGTCGCGCCAGCGCCGACGAGTGGCGATCTTTGACGGAAAATTTCGCGCCCACCGCAGGCCAGGCCAGGCTGGAGAGCGCACCCGAGATTCCCAGTCTGCCGGAATTCGCGAGCAAGCTGCTTACCCTGCGTGACGAATCCAAGACGACGGCAGAAGATCTGATCGTCCTGCTCGAGAGCGACCAGGAGGTAGCGGGACAAGTCGTCGCCTGGGCGCGCTCTCCAATGCACGGCGGCCACGATGCGATCCGCTCGGTTCAAGACGCGATAGTTCGTGGTCTCGGATTTGATCTGGTGCTCAATCTGTCCCTGGGTATTGCCGTGGCCAAAGCCCTTCGTGTTCCGCCAGATGGGCCGCTCGGGCGGCAAACATTCTGGCGGCAGAGCGTTTACTGCGCGGCGCTGGTCTACGGCTTGGCCCGGCTGATGCCACGCGCGTCGAGACCCAAGACCGATTTGGCCTATTTGGCAGGGCTGACCCACAACTTCGGACATCTGCTGCTAGCCCACACATTTCCGGCAGAGCATTATCTGGTGAACCAGTTTGTCGCGCGCAACCCGAATGTGCCGGTCAGCCAAGTCGAGAGGCAGGTGATGGGCGTGGACCACGAATACATTGGCGGCTGGCTAATGGACGCGTGGGGGATGCCCGCGGCGATTACCGCAGCGGTGCGCTGGCATCACAACGAGGGTTATAGGGGAGATTATGTCACCTATCCGAACTTGGTTCGTGTGGCCAATCGATTACTTCGTCGCATCCACGTAGGCGATGAAGTGCAGACGGAACTGCCGCGCGGTCTGCTGCAGCAATTGCATTTGACGGAGCGGCTGGCCTCCGCCGTACTCGATGGGCTGCTCGCGAACAGCGTCACGATCAACAGGCTGTCCAATCGCCTGGCTGCCTAGCCCGCATACTTCATCAGGGACCCCGGATGCTGGCGGAATTCGCAGCCGCCCGACCGGGGGAAACCGTTCCCTACGGGCAACGGACCGGTATTCGTTGAACGAGTCGAATGCCGTCGACCCTGACACGGGCCTGAAGGGCGATGACCTGAACCCCGTATGCGATCGCGCGCCGCAGCGTGTCCCCGTACTCGGGATCGATTTCGTCGGCGGGTTCGACTCGACGGACATCGCCGCGCTGAACGCAGAATACGAGAGCGGCCCGATGCCCCTCATCGATTACACCCATCAATTCTCGAAGATGCCGGGTGCCCCGTTGGGTAACGGCGTCGGGAAACAGAGCTCGATGTTCTCGTACCGACGCCGTCACGTTCTTGACCTCGACAAACGTCTTGCCTTGACGGCCGCTCAGCAGCAGATCGACCCGTGATCGTTCGCGGCCGAACTTGACCTCGGTTTGCGCGCCCTCAATTCCGCCTAATTCAGGTAGCATTCCTGCTGCCACGGCCTCGGCAACCAGGCGATTGGGTAAGCCCGTATTGATGCCCACGAGGACACTCCCTTCGACCTCGACGAGTTCCCACGTCATCGCGTATTTTCGACGAGGGTTGTCGGAAACACTGAGCCATACACGGGCGCCCGCCGCGTCGCAGCCGAGCATGGAGCCGGTGTTGGGGCAATGGACCGTGGCCACGGATCCGTCTTCGAGGCACACGTCGGCCAGGAAGCGCTTGTATCGTCGCACCAACGTCGCCGGAATCAGGGGGCGTTCAAATTGCACAGGGTTCGAATTTAAGCGTTAATCGTGTGGTCTGCCAGACTAACCCGAAATTCCGAATTGGGGCGACACGTCCGCAACAACCAGCGAGGATCGAAATAGTGAACACCGTGCTTCTCACCATGACGATTGTCACCGCCGTCGGCCTCGGCAATGTGGCGCATGCTGCCGACTCGAATACGAGGCAGACGCTCGGCGATCGCCTGGAGGTGCCTGCTCAGCCAGTGCCGCTGCAAAAAAAGCTTCCCAGCCGCGGAATGAGCATGTCGCAGGTGGAACGAGGGTGGGGTAGCCCCAGCCGGCGCGCCGGTCCGGTGG
>JBFGYN010000040.1:0-14531 GCA_041587415.1 Candidatus Competibacterales bacterium
ACGCCTCGTTCATGCCCTGGTTGGTGGGAACCGCACTCATCCATTCACTCGCCGCGACGGAAAAGCGAGGCGTTTTTCGCGCATGGACCGTATTGCTGGCGATCACCGCTTTCTCGCTCAGTCTGCTGGGAACGTTTCTGGTCCGATCCGGGGTACTGACGTCGGTACACGCCTTTGCAAACGATCCCAGTCGCGGCCTGTTCATTCTCGGCATCCTAACCGTCATCACCGGTGGTGCGCTCACCTTGCTGGTCGTTCGTGCCGGCGCCATTCGCAGCGAAGGGCGATTCTCGCTGTGGTCTCGGGAGACCATGCTGCTCTCCAACAATATCCTACTCGCCGGCGCCGCCTGCGTGGTCTTTACCGGCACGCTGTACCCCCTCGTGATCGACATTTTGGATCTAGGAAAAATCTCGGTGGGTCCGCCCTACTTCAACGCGTTGTTCGTACCCTTGGCGCTCTCCCTGATGCTCGCCCTGGGAATCGGACCAATGCTACGTTGGAAGGGACATTCCGTGGCCAACACGTTTCGCCGACGTGCGCCAATGGCAGGCGTGAGCGTCGCGCTCGGTGCCGCTGTGCCGTTTCTCATGAACGGCGAGTTCCAATTCCTGGTCGCCCTCTCCGCAATGCTCGTGTTCTGGGTGGCTCTGACCAGTTTCGAGGACGTGCACGACAAAATCCGCAACAAAAACAAGCGCCTCGCTTCGCTCCTGAAGCTGCCCAGATCCTACAAGGGCATGATTCTTGCCCACCTCGGCGTGGCCGTGTGCGCGACCGGTGTGGCACTCTCCAGCGCCTACAGCGTCGAACGCGACGTTCGCCTTGCCGTGGGGGAATCGGCTGAGGTGGGTCCCTACACATTCCGCCTTCTGAAGCTCTCCGACTTGAATGGACCAAACTATCGCGGCACCGCGGCGCGCCTGGAGGTGTTCGATGCGAACGGTGAGCTCTACCGAGTGATGACGCCGGAGAAGCGCCTCTACCTCGTCCAACAAACCACAATGACGGAAGTCGCCCTCGACCCGGGCCTGACGAGAGATCTCTACGTCGCGTTGGGTGAGTCGCTGGGCAATGGCGCTTGGGCGGTGCGTATCCACTACAAGCCGTTCGTACGCTGGATTTGGTTGGGCGGGTTGCTCATGGCATCGGGCGGCGTGTTGGCCATCCGCGACCGCCGCTACCGGCTCGCGACATCGCCGAAATCAGCGTTCTCGAATCAACCTGGTGAGGCAACAGATGTCACGCCTACCTAGACGCACGCTCATTCTATCGATTCCGCTGATCGCGTTCGCAGCGCTGCTGTTCTTTCTGGCACAGGGGCTTAGCAACGATCCCAGGTTGCTGCCGTCGGCACTGATTGATCGCCCCATGCCCGACTTTTCTCTGCGCGATTTGCAGGAACCCTCGAGGCTGGTCAGCGCGCGCGATTTCACGGGACACATCGCTCTGATCAACGTATGGGCGACTTGGTGCCCAGCCTGCTACGACGAGCACGAGACGCTCTTGAAGCTCGCCCGGGAGGGCGTGACCATTTATGGATTGAACTACAAGGACGAACGGGCAAAGGCTCTTGCCTGGCTCGAACGCCTCGGCAATCCCTACGTCAGGGTGATCGATGACAGCGGCGGGCGATTGGGCCTGGATCTCGGTGTTTATGGTGCGCCGGAGACCTATCTGATCGATGCCGCGGGCGTGATTCGCTATCGTCATGTCGGTGTCGTCACGGACCAGATCTGGGATGACGAATTCCTACCACGTATCGAACTGCTGAATGCGGAGGGCAAGGCATGAGCGCGCGCTCGATCACCCTCTTCGCTCGCGCAGTGCTCGGTATGCTCCTCGGGTTAGTGCTCAGTGCAAACGCCGCGATCGACGCCTACCAATTCGACGACGCCGCGCAAGAAGAACGCTTCCGTCAGCTAATCAACGAGTTGCGCTGCCCAAAATGCCAGAACCAGAACATCGCCGACTCGGATGCACCCTTGTCCAAGGACCTACGTCAGCGCGTCTACGAATTGATGGAAGAGGGCCGTGATGACGCCGAGATTGTCGATTTTCTGGTCGAGCGATACGGCACGTTCGTGACCTACCGACCACCAGTGAACGCCGTTACGGGGATGCTCTGGTTTGGCCCTGTCCTGCTGGTCATGGGGGCCGCCTTTTGCGTCGGATTTTGGATTCGGCGCCGCTCCCGCGACGCGCGCGTCGAACTGACAGAGGATGAGCAGCGACGGATTGCCGACTTGCTCCGGCAGAGCGACGGAAAGGGTCTTTGATGGCGATTTTCTGGCTGCTGGTCGCCACCATGGCGCTGATCGCGATCGCCCTGGTCCTCGTCCCCTTGCTGCGCGCGCAGACGAGGCCGGACACGTCCAGGCGGGCCCTGAATACCCGTATCTTCCGAGACCGAAGCTCCGAATTGGAAACGGATCTCGCGGAGGGCCGTCTGGATCCTCAACAGCACGCGGAGCTGCGCGCCGAGCTCGCCCGCACCTTCCTGGACGATACGCTCAAAGAGGAGACAAACCGGCCGTCGAACGGCTCAGTAGCCCGCGCAACCGCCGCGCTGGCTGCCTTTGCCGTCCCGGCCGTGGGCTTGGTCTATTACTTTCAAACTGCGTACAAAGGGCCCGCTGAAGAGTGGATGCATCTCGAGGAACGCATGTCCGGCATCGTCGCCCGCGCCATCCTCGATCCCGACAATCTGCCGCTCGAAGCCCAAGAGGACTTGCCCGGCTTCACTCGGGCACTGCAATCGCACCTTCTTGCGGGAGGCACGGATAGTGGGGACGGCTGGTTTCTCCTCGGAGTGAGCTACCTGCAGCTCCAGGCTGCCGAACCAGCGCGGGCGGCGCTGGAGCGTGCGATTGCCGCTGACCCCGAGCGCGTACCGGTCATGGTGGCACTTGCTCAAGCCCGCATTCTCGCCGACGAGGGCAAAATGGACGCCGTCAGCGCGCGACTCCTCGGCCAAGCGCTGCACAGAAACCCCGACCACCAAGGGGCTCTGTTGCTGTTCGCATTCGGCGCCTACAACACTGGCCGCTATGACGAGGCGATTGGAGCCTGGGAGCGCCTACTGGCGGTGTCCGAACCCGGCAGCGATCGGGCTCGGCTCATCGAGCGCAGCATCGCTCAGGCCCAAGCGGCCAAATTCGACGCGGCTCCAGAGCCCTCGGACATGTCCGCCCCGCCAGTTGCTCTCGATGTTACCGTAAATTTGGCACCCGACGTCGTCGATCGCCTGGGCGAGCAGGACACGCTATTCGTCTTCGCGCGCGCTCATGATGGCCCGCGAATGCCGCTGGCAGTGGTGCGTCGACCTGCAGCAGGATTCCCGCTGCGGGTTACATTGAACGATGAGCAGGCGATGGCACCATCGCTGAAACTTTCGAATTTCTCGAAGGTCGTCGTCATGGCCAGGATCTCGAAATCTGGAGACGTCGCCGCCGCACCCGGCGATCTGGAGAGCACGCTGGCGACGGTGGACTTGGACTCGGACTCCCGATCGATTTCACTGGTCATCGGCAGGGTCCTGCAGTGACGGCAGAAGTGCCGGCGACCCACCGGTTGGTGGGTCAGGGATTGACCTGCGTGCGCGAACGGCGAGTCCTCTTCCAGAACCTGAATCTAGCGTCAGAGCCAGGCCAAGTTCTGTTGGTCGAAGGCTACAATGGTGCCGGCAAAACAAGCTTGCTGCGTATCCTGTGTGGGCTGTCAGACCCGCGCGAGGGCGCGGTGCTGTGGGACGGGGAAGACATTCGTCATTGCCGGTGGATGTTCCACGATGAGCTCCTCTTCATAGGTCACAATCCAGGCATCAAATTGGAACTGTCACCGATCGAGAACCTGCGTTTCCTGGGCGCGCTTGGTGGGCACCGCACGGACGAGGAGACGCTCGATGCAGTGTTGGAGAAAGTCGGACTGCTCGGCTACGAAGAGGTGCCGACCCGCGCTTTGTCTGCCGGGCAACGCCGCCGCGTCGCGCTGGCTCGGCTGTGGCTCAGGCCAGCGACGCTGTGGATTCTCGACGAGCCGCTAACTGCCATTGACCGGCGCGGCGCGCAGACGCTTGCCGAACGGATTCGGGAACACGCTGACTCCGGCGGCCTGACCGTTCTAACGACGCACCAGCCAATCAGCCTGGTCGGCATACCACTGGTGCGAGTCGCGCTCGGATGAATGGCGCTCGAACGGCGTTTCTCGGCATCGTGCGTCGAGATGTTCAGCTCGGATTCCGAAATCGTGGCGAGCTTCTCAATCCCCTATTTTTCTTTTTTCTGGTGGTGAGCCTATTTCCTCTGGGCGTCGGCCCGTCACCGTCAACTCTTCGGGAAATCGGACCCGGTGTCATCTGGGTTTCGGCCCTGCTCGCAACGCTGCTGTCGACCGAGCGCTTGTTTCGCTCCGATTTCGATGACGGCACGCTGGAACATCTGTTGCTCAGCCCACATCCGCTGCCGCTTCTGGTGCTGGCAAAGGTCGTCGCTCACTGGCTGATCACCGGACTGCCATTGATCTTGGTGTCACCCATGCTCGGCGTGCTCATGCACCTCCCGTCGGAAGCCATCGGTGTGCAGCTACTCGCGCTTGCGCTCGGGACGCCTGTTCTGAGCCTCATCGGGGCAATCGGTGTTTCGTTGACCGTCGCAATTCGTCGCGGCGGCGTCCTGCTCACACTAGTGGTTTTGCCGCTATACGTGCCCGTTCTCATTTTCGGCACCTCGGGCGTGATGGCGGCTGCAAGTGGTGTCCCTTCCTCCGGCCAGTTGGCGCTTATCGGCGCAATGCTCGCACTCGCGCTCACCCTGTGTCCCTTTGCCACGGCGGCCGGACTTCGAATCAGCGCCGACTGAATCGAAGCCGGTGGTGGTTGGTCCACTCCGCCGGCGCTTGCCTCCAGCGGCGGGCTGGATCAAGCGGCGCAGCGCCGGGCCCGCTGACGAGCCTATGCACGGACGACTTTCAGGGTCTGACCCGCTATCGGTTCCGCGCCCGCCTCCATGTCGTTCATCACCCGGAACCACTCGTCGTTGTACGCCCCGTACGGCAAGGACCCGGAAAGCCCTGAAACCCGATCGCCTGGATCGGCGGCTGCAATGCGCAAGCGAAGCGGCTTCACCGCGGCTGCTTCGGCCGGGGACAGCAAACGAAAGCTTTCGGTTGTGCGCTGGAAATCGTCCTGGACAGCTCGGGCTCGTTCAGCCGGTGCAACGAACACGAGTCGGAACGCGGAGTTGGAGTCACGCCGGATCGCCACAAACCGGGCCACGACTTGCCGCCCGCCGCTCTTCAGCTGCGCCCAGCCGCTCCCCGCCTCGAGCCCGTTCACCGTCATACGCGAGACCTCGCGCAATTCGAGCTGCGGCACCCATTCCCTGCTCGCGTAACCTGCCATATCCAGGTCCCCGCGCACGGCTCCAATGTCGAACACGATGCCGGCGCCAGCAGAATCCTCCGCGACGACGCGTTCTGGCATGTTTCGAGTTCGAAACCCTACCGGCACCGTGAACTCAAAGCGCATACCGGGGTGCACGAAACGCTGGCCGATGACAATTCCCTGCTTGGGATCATCGCCAAAGGCCATGCCGTCGATCTGGGCAAGATACTGCTCGCGTCCGATCAACGGGTCGTCGGGTCTCTGCACGGCCGCCGCGTCGGTCGCTTCCCGCACTCGGTCAACAGTTCGCGGGTGCGTGGACATCATGTTGAATTGGTCGACTGTTCCTGCGGGCAAACCCAGAGTTTTTGCTTCGACGATGCTTTGCTCCCGGAGCGTGCTCAGGAACGTCACCATGGCCTCGGGATCGTAACCGGCCTTGCTCATGTAGCGGACTCCGAGCGTGTCTGCTTCGAACTCCTGCTTTCGCGAATAGCTTTGAATTGACAAGGCTGCGATCTGTTGGCCTGCCCGGACAATCTGGCTCGGAAGACCGACGACGGCCGCACCGATCGCGCCGGCGATTACGCCTATTTGGGCCAGGGTGCTGGCGCTCATGCGCTCAGCGGAATGGCGCGCGTTCACGTGACCCAGCTCATGGGATAGCACCCCGGCCAGCTCGGCTTCGTTGCTCGCCAACGCCAGAAGCCCGCGCGACACATAGACGAACCCACCGGGCAGAGCGAATGCATTGACAATCGGCGAGTTCAACAGCGTGAACGTGTACGGATACTCCTGGTACTCGGTATTGAGGGCAAGACTTTGCCCCACTCTCGAGACGTACCTTTGAAGACGCGGATCGCCGTACTCACCGCCGAAGGCCTCTACCAACTTGGGATGCTCCCGACGGCCCAGAGCAATGTCATCCTCGACGGAATAGGTGCCGGTGAAACTGCTTCGCCCGGTCGCCCTGTTGGTCGCCATGCAGCCAGCCAGCGCAAGCGACGCACCGACCGTCGCCAACTTTGCAAGCAAGCGCCGGCGGGAAAACTTCTCACTCATGGAAGCGTCCTCGGAAGCCTGACGAATCTACAGCGATCATAACGCCAACCCTCCGATAAACCAGTAGTCCCACAATGTAGCCCGAATCTCGCGTTGGGTTGCATCGAAACGGCCGATGTCGTCTCGTTGCGTCAATCATCCAGTCGAACTTTTCGGCCTGCCGCCCCGGGCACGAACCGTATCCGCCGTGCTGGTGCTGTCGGGGCACTCACCGCGCGCGGCCATGGAGCTTGTTACTCGTGAAGACCGTCGCTGCGGCTACGCATTCCGTTGCAGAACTTCGCTGGATCGCCCTGCGAACTGCGCATCTCCCGCGACCCCCACGATATTTCCGGGCTAGCGTCCATCCGTGTTCAGGCGAATGCAGCCTTATCGTTTGAGACTGCCACGGCCCCGGCGAGCTGAAGCATCCGGCTCGGCGACATCCCATGCACAGCCGCGCCCCTACACGGCAGGATAATTGCTTGCAGTCGCATCCCAACACTCCGTGCGCCGTCGCCGGAGGTGCATCACCAGAATTCTGTCGTGTGGAGAGAAGACGACCTATGTTCAGTTGGCTGAGATCCAAGCTCTTCAGGGCCGAACACGGCGGAAGCCCGGCCAACGTGGCCGTTTCCCTGCCGAAGACCCAGCCTATCGCGCGCGAGGAAGCGCCGTCGAACGAGCCTCCTGTGGTGCCGCTGGAGGCCGCCTACCGGGATTTGCTGTTCGGAGTCACCGAGCAGTTGGTCGGCCGCCCACGTCAGGCGGAGGCCGAACTGCTAAAGCGAATCGACGCCATTTTTTCGTCACCGTCATCCGCCAAGGACATGGTGCCCAGGCTCCCGGCGATTCTTCCGCGCGTCATGAAAAGCTTGCGGGACGAGGACACGAGTGCAAAGGATATCGCCGACCAAATCCGGCGGGACGCAACGATGGTTGCGGAAGTCGTCCGCTTGGCCAACAGTCCCTACTACCGCACCAGACAACAGATCACCAGTCTGGAGCACGCCACGTTCGCGTTGGGGCGCGACGGGCTTCGGCAACTGATTGCAAACGTCGCGTTCCGGCCGGTGTTCAATGATCGGAGCGGGCAATATTCCAAGCACGCACGTCCCCTGGTCTGGGATCAAGCCGAACGATCTGCAGCAGCGGCAAAAGGTCTCGCGGCGGAATCGGGTGACGACGAGTTCGATGCCTATCTTGCCGGCTTGGTACACAGCATCGGCATGACGATCGTGATGCGGCTCATGGACAATCACTATTCCGCGAACTTTGGCGTCACGGCACCGGAGTTTTGCGATGTCCTGCTGCTGCGGGCCCGACGTCTGTCCACGCTGGTCGTCCGGAGCTGGGAGTTTCCGGCCACGGTCGTGGCAGCGATCGAAGAGCAAAGCACCAAGAGCGATAGCGCAGACATGGCTTCCCTTGGCCGCGTGTTGTGGACAGCGAACCGACTGAGCACGATTCGCGTGCTCATGAACCGCGGCATCGTGCAATCGGCGGACGATTTGTTGTCTGCCTACTTCCCTTCGGACCGCTTGCGATCGGCCGAGCGGTGCTTCAAGACACTGGAAGCGTTCGATCAGACAAACCCCGACTGAGTGGCAAATCAGCCTGGGAATGTAATGGAATCCACCATTCTGTTTGCGAGGCAGCCGATCTTCGATCGAGGCTTGAACGTTTTCGCCTACGAGCTGCTATGCCGATCCGGACAACAACAAAGCGCCTGTCCACGCGCTCAGGATCAGGCCTCCTCGGAAGTGCTGCTGAACGCTTTTTCCAATGTCGAGATTGGCAACGTTGTCGGCAATCGGAGAGCGTTTATCAATTTTACCGAGGAACTCCTGCACGTGAGTCCCTTGTTCGGAAGCCGATACCTCGTGGTCGAGGTACTCGAATCGGTCGTCGCGAACGAGTCTGCCCTCAGTGCGCTGAAACAATTGAGAGCATCGGGCTTTACCGTCGCGCTGGACGACTTCGAGCTATCGGCGGATTCCATTCCGCTGCTGGCGCACGCGGATATCGTCAAGCTTGACGTGCTGGCACTGGACGAACGACGCCTCGCCGCCCATGTGCGGGAGCTAAGACCCTACGGGGTGCAACTCCTGGCCGAGAAGATTGAAACCTACGGCGCGCTAGAGCGATGCCAGTCCCTGGGGTTCGATTATTTTCAGGGGTACTTTCTGTCCAAACCCAAGGACTTCTCGGGCCGCAAAATGGCCGAGAACCGCGCACCGCTCATGCGTTTGCTGGCCGAAATTCACCGGCCGGGTATTGAGATTCACGATGTCGAAAAGCTGATCCAACAGGATCCGATCCTCAGCCTCAAGCTACTGAGGCTCATCAACTCGGCGGCGTTCAACTTGGTCCGCCAGATCCGAAGCTTGAAAGAAGCAATCACGATGCTCGGCATTGCTCAGATCCGCCGCTGGGCGACGCTACTGTCCCTCTATGAATCCACGGACAAGCCACTGGAGTTGAGTGCGGCCACGCTGGTGCGCGCTCGAATGTGCCAACTGCTGGCGGAAAGGCTGAGTCCGGCGGAGACCGATCTATGCTTCACCGCGGGCCTGTTTTCGACCCTGGATGCGTTCTTGGATGCACCCATCAAAGACCTCCTGAGCGGACTTTCCCTTTCGCAGGAGCTGGTCGCATCGATAGTCGAGGGAGCCGGCACGGCCGGAAAAATTCTAACCAATGTCATCGCCTACGAGGAGGCACGCTGGGAAGACTTGGATCTATCGGAATGGATCGATCTGACCGAAGGCGACTTCGCTGTCGCCTATACCGACAGTCTCGAATGGGTGTCACGATCGCTATACGGGACACATTCGGAAGATACGCCAGCCAATCACGACACGCAGGAATCGGCGTCGAACGTGCTCAGGGATCCGGCATAGCATTCAGAAAGGTAGCACGCATCGCTCACATGGATTCCGAATGAGGAATGCCGGCTGCCCCAGACATTGCATCGGGCTCCGGAATTTTCGCGGAGGGCTGACCAACGCAGCGCGTGTGATCGTGCAACAGTCGATTCGAGACATCGACTTGCCGTGCGATTGCGCGAGATGGGCGGCCAGAACCCGCGAAAAATCGGACCGCATTCGCAGTGCCACGGTGACACCCGCCAATATGATCGCAACTCGCTGATTTACCGAACGTAATGGCCCAAATTCGAGTGTCCTGGTGCAACGTTCGGGCTAAGGGTCCAGGAACAGATCTGTAGCGAGCGGCTCACCCGATCCCGCGGCGTAGCGTTCCAAATCGGTGACACCCGCTTCAGCCAAGACTTCCTCGTCGATGAAAAAGTGCCCGGTGCAGGACCGGCTCTCCCTGCGCAAGATCTCCACGGCAGCATCGGCGACGATTTTTGGCGTCCGGCACCGACTGGGATCGACCCTGCCACCGAGCATCGCCAGTGCCGCAGTTGCGATGGCGGTGCGCGGCCAGAGTGCGTTGACGGCGATTCCCTGGTCGCTGAATTCCTCCGCCATCGCCAACACGCACATGCTCATGCCGTATTTGGCCATGGTATAGGCCACGTGATCCTTGAACCAGCGGGGTTTCATGTTGAGCGGCGGCGCGAGATTCAAGATGTGCGGATTTTTCGCCCGCATCAGATGCGGGATACACGCTTGTGATGTGAGGAAGGTGCCGCGAACGTTGACGGAAAACATCAGGTCAAAACGCTTCACCGGCGTCTGCAATGTGCCCGTCAGACTGATTGCTGATGCATTGTTCACCAGCACGTCGATTCCACCAAAGTGTTCGGCAGCACGATCAACCGCCACCCTTACGGCGTCGGCGTCCCGAATGTCGAGGGCAATCGCGAGTGCTTGGCCGCCAGCGGCCTCGATGTCGTGAGCCGCCGTGTAAATCGTTCCCGGAAGCTTGGGATGTGCCTGGGTGGTCTTCGCCGCGATCACCACATTGGCCCCATCCTGGGCAGCCCGTACACCGATGGCCAATCCGATGCCGCGACTCGCGCCCGTAATAAACAGCGTTGTTCCCTTCAGATCAGGCATGTTGATCCACACTTGCAGAGAATGTTCGAATGGCGGGTAGCCACCGTGCACCGCGCTGCCGAAAATACCGTTTCAGGTCACCTCAAACAGCCCGGCGGCGCCCATGCCGGTACCGACGCACATGGTCACCAAGCCATAGCGTAGGCCCCGACGACGCAATCCGTGCACCAGGGTGGTCATCCGGATCGCGCCTGTTGCACCAAGGGGATGGCCCAGCGCGATTGCGCCCCCGAGCGGATTCACCTTCACGGGGTCGAGATCGAGTGCGCGCATGACGGCAAGACTCTGCGCGGCAAAGGCTTCGTTGAGCTCAATCCAATCCAGCTGATCCTTGGAGATACCGGCGCGCGTCAGCACGCTCGGAATCGCTTCGACCGGACCAATTCCCATGATCTCAGGCGGAACCCCCTTAACAGAATAGGCGACAAATCGGGCCAGGGGTTGAATCCCGAGTTCGTTGACTCGATCGCCGCTCATGAGCAGCACGGCAGCGGCACCGTCGCTCATCTGGGAACTGTTTCCGGCAGTCACGCTGCCCCGAGCCCGAAAACTCGGACGCAACTTCGCCAAGGCCTCCTCGCTGGTGTCGCGTCTTGGCCCTTCGTCCAGTGCCACTCGGTGTCTTTCGGTTTCGGATCTCCCGTTCCGATCCGCCGGCAAATGGTGAGTGACGGAGACCGGGAGAATCTCGTCCAGGAAGTCGCCATTGTCGGTCGCGGCGATCGCCTTGCGGTGGCTCTCCAGCGCGAATGCATCCTGGTCCTCACGCGAGACCTTCCAGCGCTCGGCAACCTTCTCGGCTGTGATACCCATGCCAAATGCGATCCCCAAATGCCTGTTATCCTCGAAAATGCGCGGATTCATGGCAACGTTGTGGCCACCCATGGGAATGAGGCTCATGCTTTCGCAGCCGCCGGCCAACACGACCTGCGCCTCGCCCAGCCGGATTCGGTCTGCGGCCATGGCGACCGCCTGAAGACCGGAAGCGCAGAAACGATTTACCGTGACACCGGGAACGGAATCCGGCAGTCCCGCGAGCAGCAGGCCAATTCGGGCAACGTTCAAGCCCTGCTCTGCTTCTGGCATTGCGCAGCCCACGATCACATCTTCGATGTCCGCGGGATCCAGCTCCGGACAACCCCCGACAGCAGCGGCAATCACCTGGGCAAGCAAATCGTCCGGGCGGGTTCTTCGAAATTCTCCGAACGCTTTTCCGACGGGGGTTCGGCATGCGGCGACGACGAATGCATCCTGAATTTGGCGAGCCATGGCGGAGTTACCCCGGTTTCATCAGTTTCGCAGTGGCTTGCCGGTTTCGAGGGTGTGCCGAATTCGCTGCTGTGTCTTCTCGAGCCGAATCAGGTCCATGAAGGCGCGCCGCTCCACCGCCAATAGCCATTCCTCGTCTACCTCACTGCCGGCATCGACGTCCCCCCCGCAAAGGGCTTCGGCAATGTGACGAGCGACGACGTAATCGTGCGGGGTAACGAAGCCACCCTCGCGCAAGTTTGCAAGGTGGCTCTCGAGGGTCGCAATTCCCGTACGCCCGGCCACCCGAATACGGGTCGGCACCGGAGGCCGATAAACAGCCTCGGCAAGTGCCCGTACCTGGGCCAGCGCAACGTGCAAAAGCTCGTTGGCATTGCAGATGACGACGTCGGACCCTCTGAGCAACGCCAGCTCTTGCGCGTGCGGCGCGCTGCCGGCAACTCTTGCCATGGCGAGCGTCTCGAATACGGGTTTGATGAAAGGAAACACATTACCGTCTGCGCTACTCTGGGATGCCCTGAGAGCCAGTTCTTTGCAGCCACCACCGGCTGGAATCAGCCCCACACCGGACTCCACCAGTCCAACATGGGTTTCCAGGGCGGCGACCACACGATCGCAGTGCATCAGAAATTCGCAGCCGCCGCCTAGGGCCAACCCTTGCGCGGCGGCCACTACGGGAACCCACGACTGGCGAAGCCGCGCGGTCGTGTCCTGAAAGCGGGCCACCGCGTTCTCGACAGCAGTGAAATCCCCGGCCTCGATGGTTGGCATCATTTCCTTGAGATTGGCACCGGCACTGAAGGGGGCAGTCGGTGACCAAATCACCAGGCCAGAGTACTCCTCCTCGGCGATATCCAGAGCACGATGTACGCCGTCCAGAACGTCGATGCCTAACGTGTGCATTCGGCTCTTGACACTGATTACGAGGACCGCGTCGTCCGGTGTCCAGATGCGCACCGACGTGTCCTCGTGGACGACCCTTCCGGGCGACCCGTGCGGCTCCCCCTCGACCCGATCGGGCACGACTTGCCGGTCGTACACCGCCAGTTTAGCGCGTGGCTTGTATGCCCCTGCCGATGCCGACCACGAACCCTTCTCCGTGTGGACCCGATCAATCTCGCTGACCCAGCTCGGCAACGGCGCTTCGGACATGGTCTTACCGCTTGCGATGTCCTCCCGGATCCACCCAGCTACCAGACGCCAACCTGCGGCCTGCCAGCTTTCGAACGGACCGAGCTTCCATCCGAATCCCCAGCGAATTCCCAAGTCCACATCGCGCGCCGTCTCGGCAATGGTCTCCAACAGGTATGCGCTGTAGTGGAACACCTCTCGTTCGATGGCCCACAGAAAACGAGCCTGGGGCGCGGTCGACGTTCTCAATGCAGCGAAGCGCTCCGCCGCGTCCGGGAGCGCGAGCGCCTGGGAAACGACAGGTGAGGTTCCCAGTTCGGCGGTACGATAGTCACCCGCGTTCGGGTCGAACACGCGAATTTCGCGGCCTTCCTTTTGGTAAATCCCGATCCCTGCTTTCTGGCCTAGCGCATTACGATCGATCAAAGTGCGCATCCAATCGGGCACACGATAGTATTTGCCCCACGGGTCATCTCCAAGGACTTTCGACGTTCCCTCTATTACGTGAGCGAGTGTGTCCAAGCCCACGACATCCGCGGTCCGGAAGGTGGCGCTCTTGGGCCGGCCGAGCACCGGCCCCGTCAAGCTGTCCACCACATCGAATGGCAAGCCGAACAACCGCGCCTGGTGAACGATCGCAAGAATCGAAAATACGCCGATGCGATTTGCTATGAAATTCGGCGTGTCCCGGCAGCGAACAACGCCCTTTCCAAGCCCCATGACCAAGAAAGTCTCGAGCCGATCCAGGACCTTCGGGGACGAGAATGCCGTCGGCACCAATTCCACCAGGTGCATGTACCGGGGCGGATTAAAAAAATGCACACCGCAGAATCGGGGACGCAGAGACTCCGGTAGGGGTTGTGCCAAAGCGTTGACCGACAGTCCGGAGGTGTTGCTCGCCAAGATAGCGTGTTCGCCGATATGAGGCGCCACACGCTCGAACAGTCCGTGCTTGAGTTCCATTCGTTCCGCGATGGCCTCGATAACCAGATCGCAGCCGCGCAGCCGCTGCAAGTGGTCATCGTAATTGGCCGGCTCGATCCGCTGCAGAACACTGTCGGTGGCGTGGGGACGCGGCTCGAGCTTGCGAAGACGGTCGACCGCCTTTCGTGCGTTGGCAATGGACTCGTCTCCACCGGACGCGAGCTCGAACAGCAGTGTTGGCACCCCCGCGTTGGCGAGGTGTGCTGCAATTTGAGCCCCCATTACGCCTGCGCCGAGTACCGCAGCGCGGCGCACATGACCGCCTCTCATTGCGCTCGTCCTCCCATTTTTCATTTCACAGGGTCCGAAGCCTTTCCAGTTTCTGTGGTCGACCGCGACGCTGCCCGATGTGCCGAATCGAGAAATTGTCGCAATTCCGGATGCCCGAACGGCCACCCCAATTCGAGACCGCTGTGCTCGGTGGCGAACACGGGAATCCGGAAGCCGTAACGCTCCATGTGCGCCGGATCGTCAGCCACGTCGATGATTCGCAGATGAGATAGGAGATCCGGGCGTAGGTCGCCAAGCAGTCGGGCTGCCTCCTCGCAGAGATGGCACCCCAGCGTTGAATAGAGAATGAGCCCGGGATTCTCCATGTGCAAACTGCTTTCAGGCGGCAATCGTTGTTGATTCATTCAGACAAAGCCATGCTCGAGGTTGCGGATCAAGAACGCGCTTGGACTTTCCCGCCGGCC
>JBFGYN010000041.1:0-14350 GCA_041587415.1 Candidatus Competibacterales bacterium
CTCGGCGCTGCGCTGTCCCTCAATCCAGCAGCTCGCCGAGCATCTCGGCGGCAGTGCCAAACACCCGCCGTTTGCAAACGCGCTGCAAACCCAGTACCCCGACCGGCAACGCGAGATGGCTTTCCGTCACGGCGCGCTCTCAAGGTGCCGAGAGGGGAAGAAATTACTCTCCGGCGGCGGGTATTTGATCTGCGCAAGGCAGCGCCAACTCCGCATCCATCGTAGAGGCGTTTTCCGTCCCGCCCGGGGACGGCGGAGCGAAAAACAGCAGGTAATCATGCCATGGGCTGTCGTCTCGCCTGAAACGCCGGGCGTTCCAGGTAGCCGCATTTGCGATCTTACCCACGCTTCCAAGTGCTGGTCTTCTGCAAAACGCTCCGCAATCTCGCCGGCAGAGCTATCACTCTGTGAGGACGCCCCGATCCATCGAGGATTGCGACCGTTGGGCCGGGCTCTCGCCTTTGGGGAGAACCCCTTCATCTCGGTCGGGTAACCCTTGTTCGGAATCCCGAGCTGCCACTAATGCGCGCCGCGGTTGGCGATCGCTGCCATGCGCTGCCCTCCTGCCCGGACCGAGAACTCGATTCGCCGCGTGCCGAACCCAACACCGCCTGAACCTGGCCGACGCGTGACACGAGAAAACGGCCAGCACAACAAGGGGTTATTGGCGCGCCCGACAGGATTCGAACCTGTGACCTTTGGCTTCGGAGGCCAACACTCTATCCAACTGAGCTACGGGCGCGTGCGGGCCGCACGAGGGGGGCCGTCACTCCGCGGGTAATCACGGTGCGCCGTCCCGATTCATGCCACTGTCCGCCGATGCCGGTAATGGCGACGCCTGGCGAGTGAACGCGGCGCATTTCACCTTCCCAACGGACGGCGCGAAAGGATAACCTGTCCAGATTCTACCGTCCATCCGGATGCAAGAAAGGCATTTTGCGGCCGACGACGCTTCGCCGGCACACCGTGAGTCGTTATAATGCCGCGACTTCCGGGGATGGTGTGCGACGGCCTAGGAAACTCCGTATCCAAGCAGGGTGAGGAAATAGTGAATCAACAAGACAAATCCTTCCTAACTGTGTTCACGGCGATCATGGGCGTCCTCGTGCTCCTGGCCGTTGCAATATTTCTCGGTGCACGGCTGGTATCGGTTGTTGCCACTTACGAACCCGACGATGGGTCTCGAATGGCGTCAGCCGTCGAGGGTCGCCTGACGCCCGTCGGGCGAGTCGTCATCGCAAGTGCGGCGGACCAAGAGGCGGCTTCGGCTGGCACTGCCGATATGACAGGCGAGACCGTGGTCGCGCAAGTTTGCAGCGGGTGTCATCAGGCCGGTGTCCTGCAAGCGCCCAAGATCGGAAGTAAGGAGGATTGGGAACCCAGATTCGCCCTAGGCCTGGATACACTGGTTTCGAATGCCGTCAATGGTCTCAACGCCATGCCGCCCAAGGGAGGCAATCCCGCTTTGACCGATGAACAGATTCGGGACGCGGTGCTCGACATGCTGGCGCAGACGGGAATCGAGGCGGGGACGCAATCCGGCACGGAACAGGCGACGCCAACCGAAGCCGCCAGTCCTCCGGCAGAAGCCGAGGAATCCAGCGAGGGCACAACTGTGGACCTCGCGAGAGGAAAGGAAGTCTACGGACAAGCGTGTTTCGCGTGCCACGACACCGGCGCGGCAAATGCCCCGAAGTTCGCAGACAACGCCGCGTGGCAGCCTCGGATCGAGCAGGGAATGGAGACTCTTGTCAGCCACGCGATCAACGGATTGAATGCAATGCCACCAAAGGGCGGCGCGATGCATTTGAGCGACGAGGACATCGCCGCCGCGGTCGCTTACATGGTAGACGCTGCCAAGTAAGAATAACCACCGGCGCGTCGAAGCACGCTCGGTCGGGTGTCGCGTGCCGCGAGCTCGTTGCATTCGACTGGCGGGAAATGGGCAGGCACACGTCGCCTTGCCCGAGACTCACCCCCACATCTCCCACTGCGGCGTTTTCCAGGTCGCTACCGGTACCTGGCTTCCGTATCAGGCTGCCCATGGGGTGGTGTCGATTGCGGGCTTGCACGCACGGGCGTGGCCCGACGCAAAGGGTTCAGGCGAACTGCGAGCGCGAGGCCTCCGACGCGGCCCTTTTCCAAGCAAGGTGCGAACGCCGGAACGCTGTGTTCCAGCGCCTCCAGAGAATCGAATACCGCTCAACTGGGATGGCTGAATTCCCGGATCTTCGTGCGACGTTCGGGCGAGGCGTAAGCCGGACACACGTCCACTGCCGCATGACAGGCATCGTTTGGCTGACGGTCTGCCGCGGTTCGGTCTCCGATCAGTCTCGTCGACTATTGAGCAAGGCCATGCCTTTCAACAGGTTTAGAGCTTCGTACAAGGCGTAATCCGACTGGGCCAATGGTTGATCCGAAATCGCTGTTTCCTCGCCGACACCGTCCGCTTCTTTGCTGTTCTGCAGATGTCCAGACAAATCGGCTTCCTTGACTGGCTCGAGGGCAACTTCCTCGAGGGATGAGACGCTCAGTCGATCGAGCACAATGTCAGGGTCCACGCCTTCCGCCTGAATCGAGCGACCCGATGGCGTGTAGTAACGAGCGGTCGTGAGCTTGATCGCCGCCCCGTTGTTCAGTGGCAAGATCGTTTGAACCGAGCCTTTGCCGAAGGTTTTCTCGCCCATTATCACGGCCCGACGATGGTCTTGCAGAGCGCCCGCCACGATCTCCGATGCCGACGCAGAGCCGCCATTGACAAGCACCACGATTGGCACGCCCTTTAAGACGTCACCGGGCGTGGCATTGAATCGCAGCTTTGAATCGCTGACACGACCTTCGGTATACACCACCATTCCGTCATCCAGAAAAGCGTCGGAAACCTCGACCGCCGCATTCAGGATGCCCCCTGGATTGTTCCTCAAATCCAGGACCAAACCGCTGATGTCGCCTTTGCCTTTCAAATCCGTGACGGCTTCGTTCAGAGTGCGCGCAGTTTTGGTCTGGAACTGGGTAATGCGAACGTAGCCGAAACCTGGCTCCAGCATCCGGTACTTCACGCTCTTGACCTGGATGATGTCGCGGACCACGGTGATTTTGAGTGGTTTCTCCTCACCGTCACGTACGATGGTGAGTTGGATTTCCGTGCCCTTCTTGCCGCGCATGATTTTCACGGCGTCGGACAGCGACATGCCTTTCACCGGCTTGTCGTCCAGCCTGATGATCAAGTCACCCGCCCGAACCCCCGCCTTCTGGGCCGGCGTGTCGTCGATGGGTGAAATGACCTTGACGAAACCGTCCTCCATGCCCACTTCGATCCCGAGTCCGCCGAACTCGCCACTGGTGCCGACCTGGAGTTCTTGAAAGGCCTCTTCGTCCAGGTAGGCCGAGTGCGGATCCAAGCCGGTAAGCATGCCGCGAATGGCGCTTTCCAATAGCTCCTTGTCGGCAACGTCTTCCACGTAATCTTGCTTCACGCGAGCGAACACGTCACTGAACAGGCGCAAATCCTGGAGCGGCAATTCGGACTGGGCCTCGTGCCGATCAGCAAACACGTCGCCACCCGCCGCGAGGCTTCCTATAATCATGCCGACGATCAGGATTAGGCCGCCGCGATAAACTCTACTCATCCGTTTCTCCGCAGTCAGGAAACGCACCCCAACTACTATGTGAGTGCAAGTTGGCCTGGAAAGTTGCCGGAATAGGCACTTGTACCATAGGCCTCATACTGGGGAAAACAAAGATCGCGGCCCTACGCGGAACCATGGCTTCGGTATATGACACCGTCCCGCTTGCTCTGCGCAGGAGATGTGAACGGGAAGGTTTTCATTTTTCTTTCCGAACCAATAAGTTGCCATGTCGATTCCGGCACTGCGTCCCCGCGGCGCGCAGTGAACTCCAATCTCATCGCATGTCACTTAGCCGCCAACCAGAGGGACGGGTCGATGGGGCGTCCCTTATGCCGAATCTCGAAGTAGAGCGATTCTCGCTTGCGGTTTGAGCTCGGGCGAATTTCCCCGATGACCTGTCCCTCGGCCACCGTATCACCGGGCTTCGCGTAAAGTGCCTCGGCACGCGCATAGATTGTCAGGAAATCCTGACCGTGATCCACGATCAACGTCAATCCGAATCCTCGCAACGATTCTGCGAATACGACAGTACCCGCATGAACTGCACGCACGTCGCGACTGCTCGAGGGCGTGATCAAGAGCCCTCTCCAATTCACACCCGTCTCGCCGCGGGGCTGACCGAAGCGCGCGCTGAGCTGCCCGGGCAAAGGCCATTCAAGCTTACCTTTGCGGTCTGCAAAGCGCTTCGTACCACGTCGTCGGTCGGCATCCGCGAGCGCCGCTTCAAGGGCGGCGATCAAATCCTCGAGGCGCTCGGAGTCTATTCGGAGGCGCTCCAGACGGCTCGAGCGGTCCGAAAGCTCCTGCTCCAATTTAGCCACCGCCGCTTGACGACGCGCGCGCTCGTGTCGCATCTGCTCGCGCATGGAACGATGTTCGGCCGCAACGGATCGGAGTTTTTCTTGGGCGACCAACGTCTCGCTCGAGACTCGGCGCAACGCGGCAAGGCGTTGTTGAACCAACCCGATTTGCTCGACTCGCCCGCGGTGGAAATACCGGAAATAACTTAGCATGCGCGCCGATTCCGCTTCTCCCGCAGAATCGAGCAAAATCCGCAACGGCGTCGCACCGCCGACTCGGTATGCGGCCCGCAACTCAGCTTGTAGGCGCGCCTGGTGGACGCGCAACGCCTGAGCGATGCCCGCGGCCTCCTGGTCGAGCTTCCGGATTCGACCCTCGAGCCTCTCCACTTCTGCGCTCGTCTGGCGAATCCGCAGGCCAATGCTGGAAATCCTTTGGTCCGCCTCCCTGAGAGCCTCGGTAGAAGCCAACTTGCGGCGCCGGGTCGCCTCGAACTGCGCCCGGGCTTGCTCAATGCTGGCGTCGAGCGCTTTCAGCTCTTGGCTGCGCGCCGCGAGCTCTCTTTGATCCGCCGCTTGCGTTCCATGGCCGGACATTGCGCATAACGCGACGATGAGCGCGCACTGGCGTATTCGCCGCCACCCATTGTCGGTCAGTCTAGGCAAGGTGCTCGTGCTCCAACTGGATCTCCGGGGCCCACCGTGGACAGCCTGGTAGTGGTGTGAGGAAGAGACACGCCAATGGACCTGTGAGCACGGGATGGCCAGATTCTCGCGGGAACTCATATTAATGTATGCTTGCCGGATGAACACCTACCTGTACGTCCCCGAACCTGCGCCGTGAGCTTCGGCGCTCCAGCCACAATGACGACCAGTGCTTTGGAACCCGAGACGGGCAAGCTTCTGATGGCCCGAGACGAAGATATCCACCGCGCCTCGCGATCGCTCAAGGCCATGTCACACCCCCTTCGACTGAAGATTCTTTGCACGCTAGGCGACCAGGAAGTGAGTGTGCAGGAAATCGTCAAGCATGTTGGCACTTCTCAGAGCAACATCTCCCAGCATTTGGCGATCCTGCGGGACAAGGGTATTCTCGCCACCCGCAAGGATGCCAACCGTGTCTATTATCGAGTGGGCGACTCGCGGACATTGCAGCTGATAGAGATGATGAGAGAGGTCTTTTGTACCCACTGAGCGCTTGGCGGCGTGCGGCTATGCAGTCGGCCGAAATCGGGCGGAGGCTCGGCAATGTGGGACATTGACTGGTGGGCGTAGGTAATTACTTGTGAGGATGCGCGGAGATGGCGGAATTTCTCGACTTTGCTACGCGCAACTGGACACTGTTCGCAGTCCTAGCTGGCGTGGTGGCGATGTTGGTGGTGACGGAGGTGATGCGACTGATGCGCGCCGGACATACGGTCGACGCCCAGGATGCACTCAGGCTGTTCAACGAGGAGGATGCGGTCTTGGTCGACGTTCGTGAGGTCGGCGAGTACCGCGACGGCCACGTTCCCGGGGCGACCAGCATTCCGGTGGCCACTTTGAAGAGTCGCCCGGAGGAACTCGAGAAGTTCAAGAACCGTCCGATCATTCTCTATTGCCGCACGGGCGGCCAGTCAGGGTCGGCGGCAAGTCTTCTCAAGAAAAACGGCTATTCTCGAGTCTACAACCTGAAAGGTGGAATCGGGACCTGGAGCGGCGCCAATCTGCCCATCGTCAAGGGGCGCAAATAGCCCGCGCGCGAGCCGAGGGCAGAAGGATCTCCGCGCTCGGTCGCACCGGCAAGGGGTCGACATCGTTTATCATTTTTCCGCTGCGCCGAGAGGCTGACGGATTCTTGAATTAACCGTAGGACCCGTGAATCATGGGCGATGGGATTTGGCGGGCGCCGGATCTAGCGATGCACGTTAGTGCACAACCATGGGGACGACAATGGCCGATGAGCCGCAATCCAATGATCAGGCACGATTCGAAATCCAGAAAGTGTATTTGAAGGACGCCTCGCTCGAGTGCCCGAACAGCCCCGAGTTGTTTCGCAACATGGAGTGGACTCCGGAGGCGAATCTGCAATTGAATACGGGCAACGCCCACCTTGACGAGAGCCATTTCGAAGTTCACTTAACCGTTACCCTGACTGTGAAAAGCGGCGAAAAAACCGCTTACCTGGTTGAACTTCAGCAGGCTGGAGTTTTTACCATTCAGAACATCCCGAATGACAAATTGGGGCCAATGCTCGGAATTGCCTGTCCAAACATACTGTTTCCCTTCGCGCGCGAAGCGGCGGCCGATTTGATTCAGAAGGCGGGCTTCCCACAGCACCTGTTGCCGCCGGTAAACTTCGAGGCACTGTACGCCCAGCATGTCCGCCAGCAGCAGGGGACCGCAAACAGTGACGGCACGCGGCACTAGCTCGCAGCACCTCCTGGCCGGTTCCGACCCGTCCCGATTGTCGAACCTCCAGGTGCGGTGGGCGAATCCTGCCGTGGCCCCCGTGCTAGGGTGACCTCGTGGCGGCCGATACGCCTCGGATTGCGGTTGTTGGGGCAGGCTCCTGGGGTACCGCGCTCGCGCTCCAGACAGCGAGAAATGGGTATCGAGTCGCCTTATGGGCACACCGAAAGGCGCACGTGCAAGCCCTTCGCAATGATCATCGCAACAACCGATACCTTCCGGATGCGCCATTTCCGGACAATTTGATTCCCGAGCCTGATCTGGGATGTTGTGTTGCCGCCGCGCTGACGGTGATCGTTGCAGTTCCCAGCCATTCGTTCTCTTCGACGATTCGAATGCTCGGCGAGTCGGGCATGGCGCCAGAAGCCACGCTCGCGTGGGCAACAAAGGGCCTCGAACACGGGACCGGCCGCTTCCTGCACGAAGTGGTCGACGAATACCTGGGCACTCGACGCGCCGCGGCGGTGGTGTCCGGGCCCAGCTTCGCGGCGGAAGTCGCCGCAGGTTTGCCAACCGCAATCACCGTGGCCGCGCGCCGGAAGTCAATTGCGCGGCGCGTTGCCGCTCAATTGCACGGGCGGTCGATGCGTGCCTACACCTCCACGGATGTGGTGGGCGTGGAGTTGGGTGGTACCGCAAAGAACGTGATCGCGATCGCCGCCGGAATTTCCGATGGATTGGGCTTTGGTGCGAACGCGCGGGCGGCGCTGATAACCCGCGGCTTGGCGGAGATCGTGCGGCTAGGCATCGCCGTTGGGGGGCGGCCGAGCACGCTGACGGGCCTCGCGGGTCTCGGCGACCTTGTCCTGACCTGCACGGACGACAAGTCACGCAACAGACGGTTTGGTTTGGCGCTCGGACGCGGGATGGATGCGGAGGCCGCGCGAGAGCAGATTGGACAGGTCGTGGAGGGTGCGGACGCGGCCGCAGAGGTACTCCGTCTTGGCACTCACCACGGCGTCGAACTGCCGATCACCGAGCAGGTTGACGCTGTCTTGCACGGTGGCCGCCCACCCAGGGTAGCGGTCGAAGCCCTTCTGGCGAGGGAGCCGCGCGCGGAATTCGAGTAGCGGAGCTTTTGGCGGGTACGAGTGGATTACCTCGTTGCGTAACTCGTCTAGCCCGAACGTTGCACCAGGACGCTCTAATTTGGGCAATTACGTCAACGAAAACAGTGATTCGTGCGCATTTGAGCAATTGCCACTCTGTCACCGGGGGCGCTATCCGGTTTCTCGCGCGTTCTGGCCAGTCCTCCACGAAAATTCCGGATCGCGATGCAAGGTCCAGGGTGAATTCTTGGCCCAGGCTTGATGCCTAGGGTCGAAACTTTGCGCGCCGTTCGGACAAGTGCTAACCCGGATATTTCACCAGGGCGGCCTTCGGCTAGCTCGCAGGTGGTTGATCGGTAAAAGTTTATGTTGAGTTTAGCGGCTCAGTTCTGGCGTACGAAGTGTACCGCCGCCAAGGCCTACCCCGGATGAAGTATCCGGGCTAAACGCCTCGGGCGCCGATAAACTCCCATTGCCGCCAGACTTCAAAGACGACGATGGCGACTGCATTCGACAAGTTCAAACTTCGGCCTTCCGAGACCATAGGAAGCCGGAGACGACGATCCGTGCCCACCGCCTCGAGGATGTGGCTGGGAAGGCCGCTCGTCTCAGGGCCAAACACCACGGCGTCGCCCGGGCGGAAGCGGGCCTCGTGAAATCGGCGCGCGGCACGGGTGGAAAGCATGAAAAGGCGCGCGGGCGCGATCCGGTTCAGAAAATCGGAAAACCGGGCATGCTCGCAAACCCTCGCCCATTCGTGGTAGTCCAACCCAGCACGTCGAAGCCGGCGATCGTCCATCGCAAACCCGAGCGGATGCACCAAATGCAGCATCGCCCCGGTGTTCGCGCACAATCGTATGACATTGCCGGTGTTTGGCGGAATCTCGGGGCGGTAGAGGACCACATGCAGATCCAGTGCGAGTCACTCCATTTTCAGTTCATTGATCTTCCGAGTCAGCGTGTTCCGACCCCACCCCAATAGCCGCGCAGCATCCTGCCGCCGCCCGCCCGTGCGTTGGAGGGCGGTTTCAATGAGCGTGCGTTCGAACGCAGGCAGCGCGCGTTCGAGTATTCCCGAGTCACCGCGTGCGAAGCTCTGAGTTGCCCAGGCACGGAGGGCTTGTTCCCAATCGCTGGCGGGCTGGGGGTCGACGCTGCCTTGGCGCAGTTCCACGGGCAAATCGGATAGCAGCACTTCACGTCCAGCTGCCATGACTGTCAGCCAGCGACACAGATTCTCGATCTGCCGCACATTTCCCGGCCACTGAAGTTGGCACAGAAACGCCTGCGCTTCAGCGCTCACCTTCTTCGGCTCGACTTCCAGATCGCGCGCCGCCTCCTGCAGAAAATAGCTGAGCAGCAGTGGGATGTCTTCCCGACGCTTTCGCAGTGGCGGCAAGTGGATGCGAATTACATTGAGGCGATGATAGAGGTCCTCCCGGAATTGTCCGAGCCTTACCCGCTCCTCGAGATTCTGATGGGTGGCTGCGATGACCCGTACGTTGACCTTCAGCGGGGTATGCCCACCGACACGAAAGAATTCGCCCTCGGCCAGTACACGGAGTAGGCGAGTCTGGAGCTCGGACGGCATGTCACCGATCTCGTCCAAGAACAGCGTTCCTCCATTCGCTTGTTCGAAGCGGCCGACCCGGGTGCCTTGCGCGCCAGTGAATGCGCCCTTCTCATGGCCGAATAGCTCCGACTCGAGCAGATCGCGCGGGATTGCTGCCATGTTGAGTGCGATGAACGGTCGATCTCCTCGCGGGCTGTGACGGTGCAACGCCCGCGCAACCAACTCCTTTCCCGTGCCGGATTCCCCGTTGATGAGAACGGTGATATTGGAGCGGGAGAGTCGACCGACGGCTCTGAATACCTCCTGCATCGCCGGTGCCTCACCGATGATCTCCGGAGTCGTAACCTGCGCTTCCGGCTCTTCGGCCGGCGTTCTTCTCAGATCGCAGGCGCGCGCCACGAGTGCGACCGCCTCGTCCACGTCGAAAGGCTTTGGCAGGTACTCGAAGGCGCCGTCACGATAGGCGGATACGGCGCTGTCCAAATCGGAGTGTGCCGTGATGATGATGAATGGCAGGTCGGGGTGAGACTCGTGCGCGCGTCGCAACAAACTGAGCCCGTCCATGCCGGGCATGCGCACGTCGGCGACCACCGCATCCGGTGCCCGACGTGCCAGGGCGCCCAGCAGGGGGGCCGCTTCCGGATATGTCGTCACTTCGAAGCCCGCCTGCTGAAGGGCCTTCTCGAGAACCCAACGGATGGATTGATCGTCGTCGACGATCCACACTCTCCGGGTACCCCGTTCCACCCTATCGCGCATGTTTCGAATCCCCCGAAACGTGTCGAGGCACGGTTCGGTCCGCTGGGACCGCCTGCCCCATCGCCGAAAGCGCTAGCAGAGCTTCGGCCCCATGGCGGGCCTCCGGTGGCGCAAGGCGATCAACGGCCGTATTTGCCATTGCGCACGCTGGAAGCACGGCATTTGCTCGTTGCCCTGTGCTGCCCCGCATCGCCAATCGCGCGGTGCGCCGCGGATCGTGGTGAACGGGGCGAGACGGAGCCCTAGGTTTCATCATTGGCGGTGTCGAGTGGCAGAAGGATGGTAAAAACGGTCTCACCCCGGCGACTGCTGCATTCGATCAGACCTCGGTGTTGGTGGATCAAGCTTTGAGCGATGGATAGGCCAATTCCGGTGCCGCTCGGTCGGTCGCTGATCATGGGCATGAATATCCTCTCCAACATCTCCTTTTGGATACCCGGACCGTTGTCGACGATGTCGATGCGTGCAACCAGCCGGTTGCGACGGTGGCCGATGGTGAACTGGCGCTGCACTCTGGTCCGTAGTGAAACGACGCCGCGGCCGGACAGTGCCTCGACGGCGTTGCGAACGATATTCAAGACCGCCTGAACAAGTTGGTCGGGATCGGCCTGGATCGGAGGAATGCTCGGATCATAGTCGCGCCGAAAAACCACCCCATCGCCGGCCTCCGCCTCTACGAGTGCCCGCACCTGTTCCAAAACCTCGTGCAAATTAACCGGCCGCCGTTTTGGTAAATGATTTGGACCAAGCAATCGGTCAACGAGTTTGCGGAGTCGGTCCGCCTCGCGGATGATGATCCCGGTGTACTCCTTGAGTTCCGCCCCGGAAAGTTCACGCTCGAGAAGCTGGGCGGCGCCTCGAATGCCCCCCAGGGGGTTCTTGACTTCATGGGCGAGGCCACGTACCAGCTCGCGAGCCGTTTCGTACTGGGCATGCAGCTGTTCCTCCCGCTCGATCCGCACGCGGCGGTCCACCTGCCTGAGTTCCAGCAACAGTTCCGAATCTAGATAGGACTCGCCGGTTGCGCTCACCGTCAGGTCTACCGTAGCCTTCCTGCCCGCGGGCAACCTCAAATTGACCTCGCGATCCGTGAAGGTATGGCCTTCATGGATACAGCGCTCGAGCTCGCCGATCAGTCCGGGGTCAGTGCCGATCATCTTGCTTAGCGGTTCACCCACATGCTGGCGCGCACTGATTCCGAAGAGCATTTCCGCCGATGGGTTCATGAGCAGGAGCCTTAGTTGGCCATCCAAGACCACGACTGCCGTTGCCAGGCCTTCGTACAGGCGACCAAGCATGTCCCGGTTCGGCTCATCGCTTCGCGGTGCATTCATGCTAGATCCAGAGCAAGAAGCAAACCATTCAGCCTGTTCTCCTCAGCGACAGCCATAAGGCGCTGATTCGACGCAAGACCTGTGGGTCGCAAGCAGACAGTGCGTGGCGCCATTAACTGGCTCAGCCCCAATCTGGTGCAAGCACTTCGGCCTCTACGCACAATCATAGTGCATTGGAACCATGACAGTTGAACGCGACGCGCGCCTGTCTGCCAAGGTCTCGGGTCTGACGGCAACGAGCCGGAATCGGATCGGAGCTGGTTGCGGTGGCGGGTAGCGGCTGACTGAGGACGAGAGGTCGAAATCTGCCCTACCTGTTGTGCATCGAAAGGCTAATGCAATCGTCCTATTTATTGTTATAAACCAATGAGTTGGATTACCTTTAGGCATGGACTCGTCGGCTTGGCCATGGTGTTTCGACGTGGCCGTCCTCACCAGCGTGGGTCATGGCAAGGACGGGCAGGTCACGAAAGCGCTACATGCAATGCAGCAACGCCGCCATGCGATTCGGCGACAGCCTTGCGAACTGTCTTTCGAGGCCGAGACGGGCGAGGCGTTAACCGGCGTAAACTCCAGTGTTTGTGCATAGGCAGGCGGTGGCCAAGTTGGTCGCGCGGTCGAGCGAGAAGTTGGGCGGGCGAGGTGCCGCCACTCAACGCTTGTGTGCTGCGGCATGGCCGTGGCTGGCCCTCGAACAAGACCCGCCGAAGCTGTCAGCGCTGCAACTGTTTGGAATCACAGCGTTTCTCCGCCACTGGTTACAGGTGGTATTGCAAGTATGCGTCGATGCGGTGTGGGCAGCAGGCAAGCGCTTGGCCGACATAATCGCGCAGATGGAGAAAGTACTGCCGCAATGGCCGCTGGCGCTGCGGTTGGATTTACCGACGGCGTTGCGCGGCATCAGCAAGTTGCCGGAAATGGTGTCGCTGACGCCGCGGAGTGCCATGAGCCGTTTCGATTCAGCGCGCCAGTTGACTGCCAAGCCCGGATACTTCATCGGGGACCCCGGATGCTGGCGGAATGCGCAGCCGTCCTGGCGTCGCTCTGGGCGAAGCGAGGGGCGGTGATCCAGTGAATCATCGCCCCTCACCGAGCGGGCGCTTGCCTTTGCATGCAAGCGCCCTGGACGAAAAGTTGTAGCCGTAGCGACAACTCGAGTGAAGAGCAAGTCAGGGCGAGCGAGAAACCGCCAGGGCCGGGGTAGGCCTTTGGCGGCGGTACACTGTGTACGCCAGATCTGAGCCGCTAAACTGGACATAGACTTCTACCGATCAACCACCTGCGAGCTAGGCGAAGGCCGCCCTGGTGAAATATCCGGGCTAGCGTGCGCTTCGGCCCCGGGGCCCGAGAAAGAACCACAGAACGAGGCCGAGCAGTGGCAAAATCAGGATAACGACGATCCAGGCAACCTTCGACCCGGTCCCGGCATTGCTCTGAAAGATCTGTACGATCGCCCAGACGTCCAGGACCAGCAAGACCAATCCCAGCAAACCGCTGACTTCGATACCCATGGCATGTTCCCATTGTTGTTTTAGCCCGCTGCGGCCGGTTCGGCGCGCACTCGCTTCTACATCAATGCCCCGGCGACTGCAGCACGGAATGGTTCAAACCTTTCCACACCAGTGCCCGAGCCTGCACTCATTTCACCACCACACCTTTGGAAGCGGGCGGTGCCTCACCGAGTAGATCTTTCACTGTCTCATGCCGAGCTTCGACGGCCGCCCGATCGTGGGCCTCGTCGATGGCTGCGAGGCATGCTGATGCCATCATCTCGGCATGGTGGCCGATGGCTGAACGATCCGCGTCTCGTCGTGCGACACCGGCCAATGTTGCAAGACCTTCCAGGACGCGGACCGTCACGGCTACGCTCGAATACCCGTATTGTCGAATCTGGTTGAAGGCGGCGTCGAGAATATCCGGGAAAGTAACGGGGTTCAGGACCACGCGCAAGCGACCCTCCTGGTCCCGATAACAAGGGTCGGGCACTTCGCGTCGGGCAAGTACGCTCAGGGCGCTGGTAAGGCGATCGACGCAGGCCACGGCGGTGTAAGGATCGTTGATGCCTGGCGAGAGAGCCCGCAAGGCCACTTCCACCAGTTGCCGAATGCTGAATTCCACATCCTGTTCCGGTGTGGGCCTCGAGCCCAAGACCAGCGCGCCGTTGACAGTCGCCGCCAACTCCGGGGTGGCCTCCTGGCAGGGCCAGATCTGGGCGATCGGTGCATTGCTCACCAAGTAGTGCCCTGGGTGGCAGAAAAGGGCCACCGTTGCGTTCATCCGCTGGGCGAGGTCGACCAGTTTCGGAACGTTAACGGCCTGCAAATATCCGTCGTCCAAAGCAGCGATCAGCGACACTTGGGCCAGAACACGCGGCGGCAGTACCGGCGGTTCCTCCTTCGCTGTTGATTCCCCGTCTGCGTCGAGGTCGAGTGGATCCGGAAACAGGCGGTCGATGACTTCGCCGAGTTCGTCCGAAACCGCTTGAATCACAGTCTCCGCCTGAATGTAAATCGATACGTGATGAATGTAGTGAACGAGCATGAGGAGACTGGCCAGAGCCAACACCACCGCCAAGCTCAAGGAAATGCGCAGTGTGACGGACTCACCGGCGACGGTCTGCAGCCAAGTAAGCAATAGCAGACAGTACAGGAATGTCGAAGTGAAGATGCCAAGCCCCATCTGTGTGCTGGGTGCCCGCATGAAATTGCGCAATAGGCGCGGACCAAGTTGGCTGGAGGCCAGCGACAGTACCACC
>JBFGYN010000042.1:0-14215 GCA_041587415.1 Candidatus Competibacterales bacterium
CCCCCCCCCCCACGGCCTGGAGAGGATCCTGCCGGTTCCGCCGATCAAACCGGATTGGGATGCCAGTGTCGCATTCCGTTGGCGGCGCTCGGGCACCGGCGGAGGGCATCTTCAACCCGTGTCGAATCCACATCGGATTCGTCCCCAGGATCTCCAGAATGTCGATCGCCAACACCGTGCCTTGGATCGCAATACTCGACAATTCTTGGCGGGGTGCCCCGCCAACAACGCCCTGCTGTGGGGAGCTCGGGGAACCGGCAAGTCATCGCTGATAAAGGCGATGCTGACCGAATACGCTGCCCGGGGGCTGAGACTGATCGAAGTGGACAAGCACGACCTCATGAACCTGCCAGACATCGTGGATGGCATTCAGGACCGTCCTGAGCGTTTCGTCCTGTTTTGCGACGACCTCTCTTTCGAAGCAGAAGACGCGAGCTACAAGGCTCTGAAGGCAATCTTGGACGGGTCGGTAAGCGCCCCGCCGGACAACGTGGTTATCTACGCCACCTCCAATCGCCGTCATCTCATGCCCGAGTACATGAGCGAGAACCTGGAAGCGAGAATAATAGATGGCGAACTGCATCACGGCGAAACGGTGGAGGAAAAAATCTCCTTGTCCGAGCGGTTCGGCCTCTGGCTCTCGTTCCATCCCTTCAGTCAGGATGGCTACCTGGCAATTGTCGCGTACTGGCTTCGAACGCTCGGCGGGCCGGATCGACTGGACGAAGAAACGCGCCGCGCGGCGTTGGAATGGGCATTGCTGCGCGGATCGCGAAGCGGTCGCGTCGCTTGGCAGTTCGCCAGAGACCATCTTGGGCGTATCGCGCTTGGGGAGTAGGTTCCAGGGGAACGTCCATTACGGTGGTCCGGGATTCCTCATCTCGGCGCGCCAGGTTAGCAGCGTCCACAAAAAACTGGCGAAGTCCTGTACCGAGAACAGCAGCGCCAGCGACCCCGGGATTAGGTCCAAATACCACAATAGCGCCATGATTGGCGGTACTAATGGTCGGTCCAGGAGTGAGCCGAACATGAATCCTTCGGCGGCGAGGCGCCCACTGACCACATACAGCATCCCCAGCCCACCCACCAGCAATCCCGCGAGTCGCAGGTAATTCGCCCCCTGCTCCTCCAAAACTGGCAGATTCAGGACCGTTCCGACGATCTGGGGCGACACGAGCAGCACGGTGCCCTCGGCCAATATGAGCCAGCCAAACATCTCCACGGTCCAAGCGGCGGGCGTCCTGTCCTCGGCACTCGAGAGCTTTCGAAACATCGTTCGGAAGAAGTCGTATTCGGTCATTCGTCCCTCCCCGTTTCGATTTGGTGGAGATGATTTCATAGTCCGCCTCCAACATATACCCGCTGCTGTCCACTGCTGTCCGCGGAAACGACGTGAACCTCTTAGCCTGAATATTTCATCAGGGCAGCCTTTGGCGGCGGTATACTTCGTACGCCAGAACTAAGCCGCTAAACTGAACATAAATTTGTACCGATCAACCACCTGCGGGCTAGCCAAAGGCCGCCCTGGTGAAATATCCGCGTTTGCCCGCGCTCGCCCGGCGTCCGGATGAGGGTGCGGCCGTCGCGGTCCCGAGTGTGCGAAATTGTGGGTTTCGAACGCCTGCCGTTGGACCGATGCGCGTCGAGGTCGCTACGATTGGACTTGGGGCCACCGCAAAGGTGCGATGCCTGGAAATGGGCATCGTCCGAGAGGCTGCAGTACGCCAATTCTGAATGCTGCTTGTGTGATCATGCATTGAGACTGCACGAACCGGCGGGCCAAATTCTTGAATCGCACCTGAACTCCGATGCCGGCAACAGTTGAACGATTTTCTTCGGGCGAGACTCCCGCTGTCCTTGCGCGGCGTGTCGCCAAGCATTATCGCGAAGGCGACCGAGTGCATGAGGTGCTGCACGACCTGAATGTCGCGGTTGCCAGGGGAGAATCTGTTGCGATTCTCGGAAGAAGCGGCTGTGGTAAATCGACGCTGCTGAACCTGCTCTCCGGAATCGACGTTCCAGATTCTGGCGAGATCCGCGTTGACGGTTGTCCCATCCATACACTTCCGGAGCGCCGGCGAACGCTTTTTCGGCGCCGCAACGTCGGGTTTGTGTTTCAGTTCCTCAACCTGATCCCAACGCTGACGGTGCGGGAAAACCTCCAGCTACCCCTGGAACTCAACGGCATCGTCGACACGGTACGCGTCGGACAATTGCTGGACATCGTGGCGTTGGGCGAACGCGCAGACTCGTTCCCCGATGTGCTCTCGGGAGGCGAGCAACAGCGTGTGGCCATTGCCCGTGCGCTGGTGCACCGCCCAACCCTGATCCTCGCGGACGAGCCGACCGGGAACTTGGACGAGCGGACCGGCAACGACGTCCTGGACCTTCTGCTGGCAGCGGTGCGCGAGCAGGCAACGACACTCGTCATGGTGACGCACAGCAGCGAGATGGCCGGTCGTGCGGATCGCTGCCTGCGTTTGGAGGGAGGCCGACTGTGCTGATCCGTCAGGGCGTTTCCCCGACTCTGGCGCGCGCAAGTGCACGATACCTCGTCAAACATCCGTGGCAACTCGCACTGGCGATCTTGGGGATCGCACTCGGCATTGCGGTTGTCGTAGCCGTCGACCTCGCAAACGAAGGCGCGCGGAGAAGTTTTCGGCTGTCGACCGAGCTGGTTACGGGAAGCGCCACGCACCACATCCTGAGCAACGCCGGCGGAGTACCCGAAGAAATCTACCGCCAGCTTCGGGTAGAGTTGGGATTCCGGCGGTCCGCGCCCGTCATCGAAGGCAACGCAAGCATCGTTGCCATCCCCGGACGGACTCTCAAAGTGCTGGGAGTCGACCCATTTGCCGAGGCACGTTGGCGTAGCCGCCTGACAGGTAGGGGGCGGGACTTGAGGCCCTTGACCTCGCTCCTCACCAATCCGCTCGGTGTCCTGGTTGCGCCCGGTCTGGCAGCGGAACTCGGCCTCCGGACGGGGGATCAACTCGAACTATTCGCGGGCGCCGGCCGCCACAATCTGCAGATCCTGGGCTTCGTGCCCGACGCGGGGCAGGGCGCAGCGGCTCAGGACCTTCTCATGGTGGACATTGCCACAGCGCAACGGGTGTTCGCCCTGTACGGTCGGCTCTCCCGGATCGACCTGAGTCTCACCGAAGAGCGAGAGGCCGCGCGAGTCGGTGCGCTGCTACCTCCGGGTGTCGCCCTGGAGTCGGCGGCGTCACGGAATGACGCGGTCGCCAGTCTTTCCGATGCGTTCCATCTGAATTTGACCGCCATGAGTCTATTGGCCCTGATCGTAGGCATGTTTCTGATTTACAACACCGTGACCTTTGCCGTCGTTCAGCGCAGACCTTTGCTCGGCCGCCTACGCGCCATCGGTGTTGGCCGTGACGAGCTCTTCAAGATTGTTCTGCTCGAGGCATTCGTCCTTGGCTGCGTAGGCACTTGCCTGGGCCTCGTTCTTGGGCTCTGGATTGGAAACAGTCTGCTGGATCTCGTTTCACGAACCGTCGACGACTTGTACTACAGCCTTACCGTGCGCGAGTTTAGTGTAGCGCCAATGTCATTGATCAAGGGTGCCGCCCTCGGCCTGTGCGCCACGGTCGTGTCGGCCTGGTTGCCCGCACGGGAAGCCGCCGCGGCACCTCCGGCAGCGGTCTTGCTGCGCTCCGATCTCGAGCGCGGCGCCCGCGCCCGTTTGCCAAGACTGGTGGGGTTCGGTTGTGCGGGTCTCGTATTGGGAACCGCTGTCCTGGCATGGCCCGCCGGGGGCATCCGGGCGGGCTTCCTGGGGCTGTTCTTGATTGTCTTTGGATGCACGTTCTTGACACCGCCCCTTGTCGCGTTGCTTGCGCGGCTTGCGCGCACGGCCGCCCGAGGGCGGGTGGAACTGCGAATGGCAGCGCGCGATCTCGACCGGCAGCTTAGCCGCACGGGAGTCGCCATTGCCGCGTTGACGGTCGCAATAGCGACAACGGTCGGGGTGGGTATCATGGTGGACAGTTTTCGTCGCTCGGTCGGCGCATGGCTCGATCAACTTCTCGTGGCCGACGTGTACGTCAGCCCCGCGACTTTCGGCCTGGGCGATGAGCACGTGCGCCTCGACCCGCGGATCGTGAACGCACTTCGCACTTTGCCCGGCGTGGCTGGTGTTTCCACCTATCGGAGCCGGGAGGTGATGCTTTCGGGCCGGCTCGCGATGCTGATTGCCCTCGACCTTGCACCGCCCGCTCGTGCGGGTTATCGAATCGCAGGGGATTCCAGCAAAGCCTGGGAACGCTTCGATCACGAAACAAGTGTATTGGTCTCCGAGCCCCTCGCCTATCATCATCAATTGGCAGTAGGCGACACCATCACCCTGCCTGCCGCCACCGCCCCGGCGGCGCTGAAGGTGGCCGGCATCTATTACAGCTACGGATCGGAACACGGTCGGATTCTGATTCGATCGAGTCTCTATCAGTCCCTGTGGAATGACCCCGCGATCGGTTCCAGCGCCGTGTACGTCCGGCCCGGAGCCAATCTGTCGGGCGTTATCCGGAACATCGAACGCAGCGTCGGCTCCATGCAGGAAATACGCATCAGTCGAAGCCGGGATATTCGCGAAGCGTCTCTGCGGGTTTTCGACCGGACCTTCACCGTCACCGGGGTATTGCGGCTCCTGGCAATGGGGGTGGCTTTCATAGGCGTTCTCAGTGCCCTCATGGCATTGTTACTCGAACGGACGAGGGAGTTCGCCATTCTTCGCGCAACCGGCATGACCGGCGGCGAGCTCGGTCGATTAATCTGCTTTCAAACCTCTTTCCTCGGGCTGTGTGCGGGTGTTTTGGCGATCCCGACAGGTCTGGTGCTCGGAACAATCCTGATCTTCGTCATCAATCGCCGGGCATTCGGTTGGACGATGCAATTTCACGTCGCTCCCGACATACTTCTGGAAGCCGTGGCGCTTGCCGTCCTCGCTGCCCTGCTCGCCGGCGTTTATCCAGCTTGGCGCGCGGCGCGCACTGATATCGCGTCGGCACTACGTACGGAGTAGATGCCCACACCTGCGGACCTGCGGTATTTCGGCGAGCGCGTGAAACCCATTTCGGATTCCTGGGTGGGTAAAAGGAAACGTTCCCATGAGCAACCGACCTCGCGTCGAGATTCACTACTGCACCCAGTGCCGATGGCTGCTTCGAGCGGCCTGGATGGCTCAGGAGCTGCTGAGCACGTTCGAATCGGAACTGGGCGAGGTGGCACTCGTGCCCGGCAGCGGCGGCATATTCCGAATATTGGTCGACGACCGGCGGATATGGTGTCGCGAGGATGATGGCGGGTTTCCGACCATCCGAGATTTGAAGCAACGGGTGCGGGATCTGGTCGCCCCGAATCGCTACCTCGGTCATCTCGACCCGGAGAGACGTTGAGCGCTCGCGGCGCGGAGCCCCAATGCGAAGCGGCGGCCGATTCTCGCGTCGAGAACCGGCCGCTGTTGGATCTTGTCAGGCCTTGGGCTCGAGACTGCCGCCGACCACCTTCTCGCAGGTACCCGTAGGCAGATATACCCACGCGTCGCCTTGACTGTCGGTCTTCGACGTTCCCGCGCAGGAACTGGACGCTGTCTGGCAGTCGTTCTTCCCTGCCTTCACGACGCCATAACACTTTTCCATTTCGGCGGCGATCGCCGGAGCTCCGGCGGTCATGCCGAGCACCATCAATCCAGACACGGCCGACAGAATTGCGGTGTTGCGCTTGCTCATGCTCTTGCTCCTTCAGTTGAGTGAGCCCCAATCTCCGGGCTCAATGGGTAGACGCGCAACCGAATTTCGGTTCCACGTCCGGATACAATTCGTTCAGGGCAATCGAACGCCCGGTTTCGGTAACGATACGTGCGTGGTAGCGCCGGAGCCGGCGCGGGGATGGCACACCACAGGAATGGGCGAGTATTCCGACCTCCCGCACCATGTTTTGTTGATAGTGCGCGACCCGCTCCGCCTTGTCTGCCACCACCAGCCCCCGTTGACGCCTCGGGTCGTGAGTCGTGATTCCGGTGGGGCAGGTGTTCTTGTTGCACTGCAATGCCTGGATGCAGCCCAAGGCGAACATGAAGCCGCGAGCAGAGGTGACGAAGTCCGCGCCCATGCACAAGGCCCAGGCGACGTCGGAGGGTGTGACCAGTTTGCCCGATGCAATGATTCGGACTCTGTCCCGCAAGCCATACTCCACGAGTTTGTCAACAACGAGCGGCAGGCTCTCCCGAACTGGAATGCCAACGTCGTCCATCAGTGACATCGGAGCCGCTCCAGTGCCGCCGTCAGCGCTATCGACCGTTATGAAGTCCGGTGCACTGTGAAGTCCCCTCTTGTGCACCTCTTCGAACATTAGTTCTAGCCAACCATAGGCGCCAATGACCGCCTTCAGTCCGACTGGCTTTCCAGTCGTCGACCTGACGCGCTCGATTGCATCCAGCAGGTCCTTGACATTGTCGATTTCCGGGTGCCGATTGGGGCTGATGGAATCGGTGTGCGGGGCGATTCCACGGATCAGTGCAATCTCTTTCGTGACCTTCGCTCCCGGTAGGATTCCACCCTTCCCGGGTTTCGCTCCCTGACTCAGCTTGATCTCGAACATGCGCACCGCGTCGTGTCGTGCGACATCACGCAGCTTCGCATCGTCCAGAGCGCCGTTCGAATCGCGCACACCATATTTCGCCGTACCGATCTGAAACACGAGATCCGCGCCACCGTCCAGGTGATAACCGGAAACGCCGCCCTCCCCGGTGTTCATCCAACAGCCGGCCATTCGTGCACCGTTCGACAGAGCCAGGACGGCAGGCTTGGAAATGGCACCATAGCTCATGCCGGAGATGTTGAAGATTGAATTCGTCGTGTAGGGTTGGGCACATTGCGCTCCGATCGTCACCATTTCGGCGGGCACGGCGTCCTCGCCAAGGGTGGGGAACGGGCAATTGACGAACAGCACCGTTCCGGGCGGCCGCAGATCCCGAGTGGAACCGAAGGCAACCGTGTTGTCGAGGTTCTTTGCGGCTCGGTAAACCCATGTCCGTTGCGCGCGGTTGAACGGCATCTCTTCCCGATCCATGGCGAAAAAATATTGCCGGAAGAACTCCCCCAGGTGCTCGAAGCGGTATCTGAACCGCCCAACGACGGGATAGTTGCGTCGGATAGCATGCTTGGTCTGCGTGACGTCAGCGACGTACAGGCAAACAACCCACAAGGCGCCGATTCCGATCACGAAGATGAACAGGCCCGACATGACTTCAAGGAAAGACAACAAAAAGGACTGCATACCTTCGGACATGCCTTCGGTCACCTCGAGTATGGCGCTTGCTGCGCCGAGGAATTCGAAAACGGGCTCGAGCTCGGCGAAAACTCCGTTCAGAACTGGACCGTGCCAGAAGTCTATATATATCGGAAAGATCACGAAAGGACGGCGCAGAGTTAACGATTCGCTCACATTGGTGGCGACCCTCGGATTGCGAGACGACGGCAAGCCCGGCGAATCGGAGCCTTCGGCGACCGCGGTTTTGGCAACGCTCCGAACCGAACTTTTCGGAACCGGCAGGTACCAAACTTGGGTCGGCGTGGGCACCACGATTTTTGGTTCGCGAATTCGTGCCCGATCGAATTCCGTTGCAGTCAACGTGGCGGCGTCCAATCTCTCGTTCGCCGAAATCCTGCCGGGGCAAGCGATGTTACCGAGCCGAATGAATCGTGGTCGCCGAGGGTTCCATTTGCACCGATCCAGCATGACAGGTTTTCCGGCGCATGGGCCTAACCCACCGAGCTTCTGGATGGCCGTCCGGTTGCGATGGTTCCGAGTGCGTGCCCGGGCCGAGAGTCGCAACCGCCGCGACGGATTCGAAGAGAGGTGCGCGCCACGGTGGTCCGATGCTTCGGGCCGTTGCGACCGCGCTATCGCAGGAAGCGCTGGTCGTGAAACACCATTTTGGCGAGGTGGGAAGGGAGTCAAACAAAGCAATGGCTTACAGCGATTCTGAGCGGCTTGGCGAGCGATGTGGGCCGCTCTGGGCAATCGTTCGCAAACTCAGCCCGCCGCCCGTCAATCGTGCCTCGATCCGGGAAGCGGACAGACGCGCCTGGAGCGGGCCGGTTCGCGCCGCGCTGTTCACGACGCTTGCCGGCCTGTCAGGCTGCAGCGCCGTGCAACTCGCCTACGACAATTTCGATCGCTGGCTGGCTTCCAAAGCCGATCACTACCTGGAATTGACGCCGGAGCAATCTGAACGGGCTCGGGACTTGGCAATCGAGGCCATGGAAATTCACCGGAGCAAGGAATTGCCGCGGTGGGCGCAAGCCGCTCGAGATCTCCGGGCAACACTCGAGGACGGACTCACGCCAGAGGAGGCGGTCTGTCTTCGCTACTCGCTGCTGGACTTGTACCGCCGGAGTGTGGCCGTCCTGGCGGACTACGCAAGCGCTGTTCTAAGCGATGCGAGCCCCGGCCAAATTCTCGCGCTCGAGTCCGGGCTCGACGCGGACGACGAGCGTTTTCACAAACGATTCGTCGGACACGACGCGGACCACATGAAGTCATACCGAGTCGAGCGGGTGCATCGATGGATGGAGCGCTGGGTCGGGAAACTGCTCGACCATCAATCGGTCTGGCTGGCACATCGCGTTCGAGCCTACCCGAGCATGGCAAAGGAGTGGGCCCGGTATCACAGCAGGCAACGCACGGATCTCGTGCGCCGACTGCGCGGCGGCGCCAGTCGGGCCGAATTGCGTGGGTTCTTGATCGAATGGTGGACAGGTGAGGCCAGCAAGGATCCGTCCTTCGCGCGCGCGGCCGAACGATCGTGGTCCGCGATACTCGAGATTGCCCTGGGATTGGACGGCATGCTGATGTCCGTCCAGCGCAACGAAGTTCTCGACCGACTCAACAGCGTCGACGATGACTTGCGCGCGCTTCTGGACGAGGAAACCACACCGCCTGACGTTGGCCGTTGCGCGGCGCGCCAACGTCAGGCGCCGCTCGAATAGTGACGGGAAAACTGCTCGGGCAGGGAATGGTCGATAACCGCTCGAAAGAGCAAATCGTCTGCTTGCCGTAGCCGTCTACTGAGCTCCCGAGCGAGGTTCATCTGGATCAGCGCGAACTGCTTCAGGTTTCGCTCGTACAGTTTGTGGATACCTGCCCCGGGAAGTTCCAGGGCCACACTGTCGTCCAGCGCCATGACCGATGCGCTGCGGGGCCCCAAATCCAGGAGCGCCATTTCACCGAAGCAATCGCCCGACACGAGCTCTGCGATGGGGTACTCATTCCCTCGCCACAGGCGGACCACGGCGACCTTACCACTCTCTAGAACGAACATGGATGTCGCGGGATCGCCGTCGCGAAAGAAGTGGTGCCCCGATTTCACCCGCCGAAGGGGCGCGGTGTCGAGTATGAACTCGAGTGCATCTTCCGATACTCCGCCGAATACCGGCATATTCTGAAGTAGTTCGAGCCGCGTTCGTTTCATCCTTGCAACCCACCGTTCATTGGAACTCCAAATAAATGCCTTGACCGATGCAGAGCTTCCACGGGCACACGGAAGGCCTTGCCCGAATCGACACCGGAACAGGTTGATTCCGGGACGATAGCGAAAAGCGGGTTCTCCCTTGCCCTGCCCCGGCAATTTCTGGACGCACTCGTTGAGGGCATGTCATTCGCTCCCGCGCGCGACGAGCATACCGTCCGATCATCGCGCAATGGTATGTGCGGCGATGGCGCGGCGCCTGTGAAGTTGGGCGAGGCGCAGACCGACCCACGAATGCAATCCCAAGGTCGTGACGACGATTGCGCCGCCAAGATAGGTTGCCGTTCCTGGCACCTCGCCCAAGACAATGGCCACCCACACCGGCCCGAGCACCGTCTCGATGAGCAGCAACAAGCTGACCTCAGCGGCCGGCAGATACCGTGTCCCGAGGGTAACCAGCACCATTGCCACGGGCATCTGGACCAGACCACTGACCGCCAGCACCAGGTAGCTTTCTGGGTTCAGCCCAAACGGCGACGCAAATGGGAAAGCCAGCACGGCGGAAATCAGACCGCACAATGTCACGATCGGAATGCGGGAAATGTCGCGATGCCGTCGGAGCCACGTCATGTTGGCCCCAAACATGGCCGCCGCCGCCAGAGCGATCGCGTCTCCGGATGTCCCTTCTGCGCTCAGACCGCCGGAGAATACGGCCGCGATGCCCACCACCACCACGATTATGGCAATCCAAGTCCGCCTTGGCACACGCTCATGCAGGAAGAACCAACTGAATATCGCCGCGAAGAAGGGCGCAGTGGCGAGGATGACGACTGTATTCGCGACAGCCGTGTGCATGACGGACAAGGGAAACAGCAACATGCCGACACCCATCATGAGGGCCGCTACGAACAACGACATGCCCCCTTTGCGGAACGGCTGGCGGGACGTTCGCCCATAGCGGATCGCCAAATACGCTCCCAGGGCGGACGCCATCATGAGTCCGCGCCAAAAAGCCACGTTCCATGCGGTCGTCTCGGCCATCCTTACCAGGAGCGCATCGAAACTCAAGACGAGCACACCAATGGAGACGATTGCGGTGCCCTTGAGATGATGATCCGTAGACGTCATGCACGCGGCTCACACTTACTCCGGGAGAGATGCGCAGCATATTCGACCAGGGCGAACGGATGGAAGTAGCGGTCGAGTCGAGTTCTTCGCTTTCGGCACTCCACGAGCACCGGTCAAGGTCTCTTCTGCACAGGGACGTTCGCCCGTTGCACCTTACGCCGGGCAATTCCGGGCAGCGGGTAGCGTGGGACTCGTCGCGAATCGATCTACTGCCCTCGCCGGCTCCCGGCACCACGCGTCAGGCGTCAGGCGTCAGGCGTCAGGCGTCAGGACAATCCTTGAATCTCAGGGTAACGCGAATCAATTCCGGCTCGTCGGGTACGGGCCGCCGCTCAAAACCGAAAGCCTCGCACAGCCTCGTCATGGCGTGGTTCTCGCGCAGCACGTCACCCCAGACTTCCGAGATCCCGCGCTCGCGTGCGTAATCGACGATTCGTCGAAGCATTACGATTCCGAGTCCCAAACCGGTCATTTCGCGAACCACGACCAGCGCGAATTCCGCCCGCTCGTTGTCCGGATCCGCAGCGAGTCGGACCACACCGTACAACCTGGCCTTGCCGGGTATCCCGACCTCCGTGAGAACAAGGGCCATTTCACGCTCGTAGTCAATTTGTGTGAAACGCGCCGCTTGCACGTGGTCGAGGACCTTCATAGGCAAGAAGAAGCGCATCCGGATGGTCTCCGGATCCAATTGCAGGAACCATTGCTGCAGCGAGATTTCGTCCTCGGGAAGAATCGGGCGCAAGAGAAGTGAGCGACCATTCGCGAGCCGCACCTCCGATTCGAGTTCTTTGGGATAGGGGCGGATCGAGAGCCGCTCAACGCCTGGTTTCGCTGGCTCTGCAACACGGATTCGGGCGTCGAGCGCGACGACGCCGTGCTCATCCGCGAGCAGCGGATTCACGTCCAGCTCAATCACCTGGGGGAGATCAACGGCAATCTGGGCAATGCGAATCAAACTTAGCGCCAAGGCGTCCAAATCGACGGCAGGGCGATTTCGAAATCCACGGAGCAGCCTGCCAATTCTCGTGCGGTCGACAAGCTCCCGTGCGAGCCCCATATTGAGTGGTGGCAGAGACAACGCGCTGTCGTCCAGCAGTTCGACGGCGACGCCGCCCTGACCAAATAGAATGACCGGGCCAAATTGTGGATCGTCTTGAACTCCGACGATCAATTCGTAAGCATTGGGCCGATTCACCATGGCCTGAACGGTGAAGCCTTGCAGCCGCGCCTTCGGCTGAGCGCCGCGGATTCGGGCTATCATTCGCTCCGCGGTTTCTCGGACGATGCTGCCTGTGGGGAGGTTCAGGGCAACCCCCCCCACGTCGGATTTGTGGGTAATGTCCGGCGAGAGGATCTTGAGCGCAACCGGGTGGCCGATCTCGGCCGCGATGGTGGCGGCCTCATCCGATGTTCTGGCGGTTCGAGTAGGCACCACGGGAAGTCCATAGGCCGCAACAACTGATTTCGCCTCGGCTTCCCCAAGCCAATTGCGTCCTTCGTCTAACGCCTGCTGAATGAGCTTGCGCGCCAAGTCTGTTCGCGGGCTGAAAGCCTCGGGAACTGACGGGGGCGTTTCCATCAGTGCCTTTTGGCTGCGCGCGTAGTCCACCAGATATCTTATCGCCCGCACGGCCTTGCCCGGGGTCTCGTATGCGGGGATGCCGTGCTCTTCCAGTCGCCTTCTCGCCTGCGAAGCAAGATCACCGCCGACCCAGCCCGCGACGACGGGTGGTGCGGGCCGACCCGCCACCTGGTCTATGACCGCCTGCGCCGCATCCATCTGTGAGCTGACTGCCGTCGGACAGTTGAGGACCAAGATCGCGTCAATCCCCTGGTCGCCCCAGAGTTGCTCCAGTGTCGCAGCGTATCGTTCCCCGGTGGCGTCGCCGATGATGTCCACTGGATTTCCGTGCGACCAGGTGGCCGGCAATACCCGATTGAGACTTCGAATCGTTTCGTCTGCGAAAGTCGCCAGCCGGCTTCCGCAATCGATGACGGCGTCCGCTGCGAGCACCCCCATGCCGCCTCCGTTTGTAACGATAGCGAGCCGGTCACCTTTCGGTGGCCGGCAGAGGGCCAGGATCTCCACCGCGTCGAACAGTTCGTCGAGCCCGATCACGCGCAGCATGCCGGCTCGCCGGAATGCTGCATCGTAAACCGCATCCGAGCCGGCCAACGCACCCGTGTGGGTCGCTGCGGCCCGGGCGCCCTCCGGGTGCCGCCCTGCCTTGACCACGAGCACCGGCTTCATGCGTGACGCCGCACGGGCCGCAGAAAGAAATTTTCGGGGATGGGTGACCGCCTCCATGTAAAGCAGTATTGCCCGCGTACGCGAGTCGCTGGCCAGATAGTCGAGCATGTCCCCGAAATCCACGTCGATCATGTCACCGAGCGAGATCAGGTGGGAAAAGCCGATCCCCCGTGGAGTCGCCCAATCGAGGATGGATGTCACGACGGCACCGGACTGGGCGACGAACGCCAGACCTCCGGGTTTCGCCTGCAGGTGGGCAAAGGACGCATTGAGACGTGATCCGGGCACCAGAAGGCCAACGCAGTTGGGTCCGACAACGCGCAGCAACGCCGGTCGCGCAGCCTCTTGCAGCGCGCGGCACAGCCTGCCATCCATGGCGCCGTGTCCATCTCTGAGTCCCGCTGTGATGACAATAGCCGCTTTGGTCCCGCGCGTTGCCAGATCCTCGATCACATTGGGTACCGAATGGGGCGGGCTCGCTATCAGGGCGAGATCCGGGGTTTCCGGAAGGCTCGCAACGCATCGGCTCACGGGACGCCCGGCAATTTCTTGGTGTCTTGGATTGACCGGCATGACGGGACCCTGGAACTCGGCACCCAGCAGATTCTCCATCAACACCGCGCCGATCGAGCCAGGGCGATCACTTGCCCCCACTACCGCGATCGAGGTCGGTTTGAAGAGGTAATTCAGATTGCGAATGGTCATGATGCATAGTGCCTGGGCAGAAGTTACCGGAACCCCGTCGGGAATGAGCGTTCCACGGCTCCATGACGCCACCGGTGTTCGGCGTCTGAAGCCTGGAACGCAAATTTGGCATGGGTGCACTCAACCGATTGTTGACCCAGCGCAAGATATCGGATTCTAACGGGCGCAAGAAACGCCGCAGGGCCGGTTTTCCGAGGTGGATTAGGAGCGGAGCGGTGGCAAACCGTCACGATCGGCAACAGGGGCGAAGCGCGTTTCGCTCGCCAAGCTGGCAATTGTGTGGGGTCACACGAGAATGGCGGCCACAGTCTATACCAAGGCCTCAAACCCACCATTCCGCCCGAAAGGATTGGCGCAAATTGGGAAGCGCTGAGCCATTCCGTCCAGGAATCGCCAGGGCACGGAAAACGGAAATCGCAGTTCCCGCTTTCCCCACGGAATTGACGTGTTGCTACATCTATACCGAAGCCACGTCCCAGTGTCGCGGGGAAACTCTGAATGGATCAAAGTTTCCCTAGCCTGCATCGCTTACCGGGCTTGCGGATGAGAGTGGGGTTGTGGCGGCTCCGGGCACGCACTGTTCGGGTTAGCCCGTACACACTTCTGTGCGGGAAATTTCAATTCAAGATCGATAAAGC
>JBFGYN010000043.1:0-14209 GCA_041587415.1 Candidatus Competibacterales bacterium
CCCTATGCTCGTCAATGCCACGACGACGGCGAGCAGGATCAAAGTCGCCTTGAAGAGTTTCCCAATGAGAACCTGAACCGACGGCGTCAGATTTGGCAGCTCGCTGATTCTTCTTTCCAACACACCCGAGGCGAGCATCGCCACCCACAAGAGAATGCCAAGCGACAACATCCCATGGAGCAGTAACAGTACCGATAGGCGTACCTCACCGATATTTATGGCGAGGCTGTCAAGGAAGGCAAGCGTCGGATCGAGCAAGCCAACGATGTTCAGACCCGCAATCGTGAACGCCACAACCATGATCATCTTGGACCAAACGGGGTCCTGCACCAGGATCGACGCGAGCCGGATGATGATCCAGGCAACCACGAGATTGCTTGCTATCCAGACCACGTCGTGCGACCAACCGAACTGAGTCGACACGGCAATCGAGAACCAGAGCCCGAGCGCCCACAACACCGGGAAGACAAGTGACACCAGCGTCAGCAAGCCGCGCTCGTACAGATCCGTGTACGCTCCACGCCGTACGCGTTCCTCCAGCACCGGGTGCACGAAGTCGTGGACCCACCAGGAAACGAAGCCGGCACCAACAATGGCTGGCACCTGCATGGTCGTCCGAACCACTTGAGCCGGCGTGAGCACCTCCCAGAACAACCAGTGGGTGAACGCCTCGTACCACTGGGAAAGTGTGTCGCCGCTAAAAATCGGATCCATGCATTCGCCCTCGGAAGTCGTATTTCGATTTCCCGGTTTGGCGGAGCCGCGTTCGCAGTCTCGCCGGGCCCATGCTTCGAATAATAGCCAAGATTGTCCGCTGCACCGCTTCGCGGCTCGAGCCGGCTGATGCAAACGGGCTACGCATCAGGGACGACGACGACCGGCGAAGCGGCGTACTTCGACCGTTACCGTTGCCCCGTGCGGGTCGACGCCTACGAAATCCTGTGGCTGAGCACATAGGTAATCCAGCGATCGATCCGGATCGAAGGCAGGGCCCACACTCACTGCATCCTGTTTTTCACTGGTTATGATCACCGGAGGATGGGCCGTCGCTGGCCGAGAACCCGATCCCGACCGAGCCACGGGGGCCACAGCAACTCCGCGCCGATGCAGTTGCACACGGATGCAGGCCGACAATGCGGTGAGCTCGTCAGTCTGGATAACGGCAGGGTCCTGCCGGTACTTGCCGGCGAGTTCGCGACACAGATTCTCAGCCGCCGAGGCCCCGCCGGTGGTCCAAATCGCGACCACCATCATGGCCAATTTCGACAGGGTATTCATGCCTCGCGCTCCGTGTTCACGATCCTATCCTGCGAAATCGGGTTGGCGCCAACTCGCGCAGCGAGGATCGCACCGCGCGGATTGGCACCGGAACCCAACTCTCGCTACAGTCCGGCGTCTTCCCCACCGGGCCATGCCCCGACGGGAAAGGCCCGCTCCTGGTCGCGTTTCGCGGCCTGCGGTGCGAACCAGGCAAGTCGGTCGTGCAGGGTCACGACTCTTCCCAGAATGATCAAAGCCGGTGCGCGCACCGATTCCTTTCCAACGATATCGGGCAATGTCCCCAGGGTTCCGATGTGAACCCGCTGTTCAGGGGTGGTGCCCTGTTCGACGATAGCCGCCGGCAAGTGGGCGTCGACACCGTGAGCGATCAGCTTATCGCGAAGCTGATCGAGTCCGACGAGACCCATGTACACGACTACCGTCTGATTGGGTTGAGCGAGCACGTGCCAATCCAGGTGCAGTTCGCCGCTCTTCAGATTTCCCGTTACGAACACGCAGGACTGAGCGTAGTCGCGGTGGGTGAGCGGTATGCCCGCGTAGCAGGCGCAGCCGGATGCCGCCGTAATGCCCGGGACCACCTGAAACGGGACGCCCTCGGCGGCAAGGGTTTGGATTTCCTCCCCTCCGCGGCCGAACACGAAGGGGTCGCCACCCTTGAGCCGAAGAACCCGCTTACCGTCCTTTGCAAGCCGCACCAAAAGCGCGTTGATCCCTTCCTGGGGCACGGCATGATCGTCACGCCGCTTGCCCACATAGATGCGTTGGGCATCGCGTCGGACAAGATTCAACACCGGGCGTGAGACGAGCCGATCGTGCACGACCACATCGGCTTGCTGCATGAGACGCAGCGCGCGGAAAGTGAGCAGATCGGGATCGCCGGGACCACCTCCGACGAGGTAGACCTCACCAACGCCGCCGGACCTCAGGTAAGATTGCTCGATAGCCTTCTCGAGCGCCGCCCGGGCGGCGTCATCGCGGCCCGAAAACACCATTTCCGCAATCGGCCCTTGCAGAACGCCCTCCCAGAATGCCCGGCGGTCGCAGGGTGCGAGACGCTCCTTGACCACGGAACGGAACTCCGCCGCCAGCCGCGCGAGCTTTCCGTAAGTGGCAGGCACCAGGCTCTCGAGCCGGCCCCGGATGAGGCGCGCGAGGACCGGGCTGCTCCCTCCTGTCGATACGGCGACCAGAACGGGGGTCCGATCAATGATTGCCGGCATGTGAAAACTGCCCTCACCCGGATCCGTGGCCAAATTGACAGGAACATGCAGTGACTTGGCAACCCGGGCGACTTCCAGATTAACGTGGCGATCATCCGTTGCGGCCATTACAAGAGCGAACCCGTGGACGTGATCAGGTCGAAATCCCTCGGCCAGGTAATCGATTCGGTCTCGCTTCAGCAAATATTGCAGGTTGGGGCTCAGGCTGGGAGAAACCACTGTGACGCGCGCACCTGCGTCGAGCAGCACTTCGACCTTTCGAGCGCCCACCTCGCCACCGCCCACGACAAGGCATGGGCGACCGCGAATCGAGACGAATATGGGCAGATAATCCAAGCAGCGGACTCCGTTGGAAGAGCGGAATTCTAACCGATACGGTCTGGGGTTTGCTGCCGTGCGACAAATTCACCGTCACAGCGCTATTCTCGTGAGCCGGTTCTCTCGTTCAGCGCCGCTGGCCAGGAAATCGACCCAGGGGTAGCATCCTCGATATATATTTATATACTAAACATGTTCTTACAGAATAATTGGAAGAAAATACCTCATCAGATACTTCACCATGCGGTATTCGACCCGATTCGCGAGGTCCCACTGGCCGAAACCGGGAACCCCGGCGCGATTTCCGCGTTGGCAGCGGCGCTGCATAGCGTGAATCTTGCGCTGTGGGATCGGAACAAAACTTGATTAAATTGGTCTAGTATTATCGCCATGCCAGGGACCATCCATCTGCCCGAGGGCTCGCGCCGCCAACTGGAAAGCTGGGTCACGCAGGGTTACCCCTATGAGACGTGCGGCTTACTTGTCGGCCACGATCGCGCGGGGGACGTTCACATCGAACGAATCGAGCAGGCTCGGAACCTGAATACCGAACGGGCTCGCGACCGTTTTGAACTGGCGCCGCAGGATTTTCTCGACTGCGATCGCCGAGCCATGGCGGATGGGCTGGAAGTGGTCGGCTGTTGGCACTCCCATCCGGATCACCCAGCCCGGCCCTCCGAGACGGACCGCGAGAAGGCATGGCCAGGCTGGTCATATGTCATCGTTTCCGTTTCCCGCGGCGGAGTTCGGGAGTTGCGGTCCTGGCGTCTCGATGGCGAGCACTTCAAAGAGGAGACCGTTTCCACATGGCAACCGTAACGGTTCGCATTCCACCCCCCCTTCGCAGCTTCACGAACGGCATGGAAGCCGTCGACGTGAAGGGTGCCACCGTGTCCGAGGTGTTGGTGGCCTTGAGTCGCGATCACGGTGGCATCGACGAGCGCATTCTCCAGCCGGACGGGGATCTGCGCCATTTCGTCAACTTGTTTCTGGGTGACCAAAACGTACGAGAGCTGGATGGTTTGAAAACCGTCGTCCGCGACGGCGACACGCTGTCAATCATTCCCGCGGTCGCAGGAGGGGCTCATGGGCGCGAAGGATGAGAAACTCCGGCAGCTGAAAGAATCGATACCCGAAATCTCGCCCAGCCACGCCCGCGATTTGCAAGAACAGGGTGCAGCGCTCATCGATGTGCGCGAACAGGACGAAATCGCTCAGGGCAGTCCGGTGGGTGCCTACCGCCTCGGCCGCGGATTTCTGGAGCTTCGGATAGAGGAGTCGATACCGGATACGCAACGTCCCATACTGACGATGTGCGCGGGCGGCACGCGATCGCTGTTTGCGGCGGAGGACTTGAAGCGGCTCGGTTACGCGAACGTGCAATCGGTGGCGGGCGGATTCAATCGCTGGAAAAACGAGGGACTACCCTTCGAAGTCCCGCGACAATTGAATGCCGACGCGCGCGAGCGCTATTCCCGACATCTTCTGATGCCGGAAGTGGGAGAATCGGGCCAAATCAAACTGATGGACAGCAAAGTCCTGCTCGTCGGTGCCGGTGGTCTGGGCTCACCAGCGGGCCTGTACCTCGCCGCCGCCGGCATCGGCACACTCGGGCTCGTGGATCACGACGTGGTCGATCGCAGCAACTTGCAGCGCCAAATCTTGCATGCGGAGGACCGGGTTGGTCTCTCCAAGGTCGCATCGGCCAAGGCGGCGATCAATGCCTTGAACGGTTCGGTGACGGTGGTCGAGCACGAAGTTCGACTTTGCAGCGAAAACGTCGACGACATCTTCCAGGGTTACGATGTCGTGGTAGACGGGTCGGATAACTTTCCGACGCGGTATCTCGTGAACGACGCGTGCATTCGCCACCGCCTCCCGAACGTACACGGATCCGTGTATCGATTCGAGGGCCAGGTGAGCGTTTTCTGGCCCGCCTACGCCAAAGAGCACGGACCCTGTTACCGATGCCTCTATCCCGAGCCGCCGCCCGCCGACCTGGCACCCTCCTGCGCCGAGGCGGGCGTACTCGGGATCTTGCCCGGCGTAATCGGGCTGCTGGAAGCGGTGGAGACGATCAAGCTCGTCCTGGAGATCGGTGAACCGCTCGTGGGCCGACTGCTCTGCTACGACGCCCTGCAAGCCAACTTCTACGACCTCAGGATCAAGCGCGATCCGAACTGCCGCTATTGCGGCGACGGCATCGAATTTCCGGGGTACGTGGATTATGAGCACTTCTGCGCCAGCACCGCCTGACGAGCTTCCGCCCCTGGCCGCTGCCATTCTGGCAGCGATTGGCCACACACCATTGGTGGAGCTGCCGATCATCGAAGAAGTGAATCCCAGGTGCCGATTGTTCGGAAAATTGGAAAGCTCGAATCCCGGCGGCTCCATCAAGGACCGGCCCGTGGCGCGCATGATCACGCATGGCTATCGGCGGGGTGCCTTTCAAGCCGGCCGGCGGCTGCTCGATTCCTCATCGGGAAACGCGGGAATTTCCTACGCCATGATAGGCGCGGCGCTCGGCCTGCCCATCACGATCGTGGTACCCGGTAACGCAAGCCGGGAACGGCTCGACCGAATTGCCGCGCACGGGGCGGAATTGATCACCACAGATCCAATTCAGGGCTACGATTTCGCTCTTCGGGAGGCGCGTCGTCTGGCAACCGAACAACCGGACCGATATTGGTATTGCGATCAATATTCCAACGACGACAACTGGCGCGCGCACTACGATGGAACGGCAGCGGAGATCCTGCAGCAAACGAGTGCAGCCCTCGGCACGGTTCCAGATGCCTTCGTCGGCGGTGTGGGCACGGGAGGCACAATAACAGGCGTGGGTCGCCGCCTCAGGGAAGCCAATCCCGACAGTTTTATTGTAGCGGTCGTACCCGAGCTCTTTCCCGGCATCGAGGGCCTGAAACCTTTGGGTCATGCCGGGGACATCGTCCCCCCAATTCTGGATGAAACGCTCATCGACTTGCGCATTCCGGTGACCATCGATGACGCGCTGGCCGTTTGCCACAAGCTGACGCGCTACGGACTGTTCGTCGGACCATCGTCGGGCGCGTACGTCCATGCGGCGATGAAACTGGCCGAGACCGGCGATTTCCCGACAATCGTTACCTGCCTCAATGACACGGGAGAACGATACGGCTCGACGGGAATGTGGCAGCGGCGGTGACCCGGCTGCGGATGGCGCCTTGCGCGACGGATGGCGGCACGGAAACCCGTGTCATGCGAGCCGAGTTGGCGTCACGACCTGTCCCGTAGAGTGATACCATACCGGGAGCCGTCCAACAGAAAGTCTGTGTGAATTCAACCGTCTTCCGGTGCGCGATCCCAGATGTCGATGCGTGGATCCGCTTCCAACGGAACGGGTGTCGAGCTGGCTTCCGGCAGCGCGACGAATGCGTCCTTGTCCGCAACCCGCGCCCAACTCCGCCGCGTCGTGCGATAACCGATGAAAGCGCTCAACATCAACGCTACCAGGCCCGTGTGAGCAAATAGCCCTTCTGGCCCGAGTATCTGCATCAACAGGCCCGCCGATACCGGGCCCAGCGCTGCGCCGAGCCCGAATGCGAGCACCAGTCCAGCACTCACGGTCAGCTTGTCCTTCGGCTCGATGTAATCATTGGCGTATGCCACGCCGAGTGGATACAGCGTCGACGCCACCCCGCCGTAGATCGCTGCGATGCCGGTAACCAGCCAGGGAGAATCCGCCCACTGTGCCCAGGAGCTGAGATCCCACGGGGGGGCGCGCGCGCTCAGCTCCATCTGCACCACCATTGCCAAACTGGCGAGAGACGCCAATACGGCCACAGCAAGCATCATGTTGCGGCGATCGAATCGATCCGACAAACGCCCGATCGGGAACTGGAACAGCAACGCGCTTAGGATCACGCTACCCATGAAACTCGAGATCTCCGCTACGGAAAACCCCAGGTCCTGGGCAAAAATGGGGCTCATGGCCCAAAGTGCCCCAACGGACAGTCCCGAGCAGACGCAGGCTAACAATGACGTGGGTGAAGCCTTGTAGAGAATTCGCGGGTTGAATCGGGCCGTCGTGACCGGCGGCGGATGGGTGGCGTGTGTGACTGCCACGGGTACCACGGCCAGCCCAAACAACATGGATGCGAATATGAACAGTTCATACCCCGCGACGTCGCCAAGGTTCATGACGAACTGGCCACCACCCAATGCCAGGTAGGAGGTCATCATGTACATGGAGAGCAGCGCTCCGCGGGTGCTGGGCGTGGCTTTGTGATTGAGCCAACTCTCCGCAACCGTGAATACCCCCGCCAAATTGAAGCCGATGAGGGCGCGCACGGCGAGCCAGACGATCGGGTCGGCCACTAGCGGAAATGCAAGCGTCGCCGTGGCGATGACAGACGAAAACGCGGCGAAGGCGCGGATATGGCCAATTCGGTTGACCAAGGGACCGCAGGTGATGGTTCCCGCGATCAGGCCGAGATAATGTGCAGCCGCCAGATAACCAATGAGCTCTCTGGAAAACCCTTCCAGTCCCGCCCTCAATCCGATAAACGTGTTGAGCAGGCCGACGCCCGCCATCAACAGAGCGTAGGAACCAAGCAATGAGGCCATTGAGCGCAACAGGGGCGTGACACCCTGTATCGCCGAGCCGTCGGATGCAGTCGTTACGTCCCCGGTACCCAAAGTGTGCGCACGCCCGTCACGATCCGCCCCAGTGCATTCGACATCAGTACGCGGAACACCCGCCTAAGGAAACTCTGGCCGCATCGAGTTGCCGCGCGGCACATGAACATGTCACCGGAATCCGCCCGACAACATGTTGATTCCGATAAGAACACGCAAACCGCATGGTCGTCTTCCGTGCCCGAAACAATTCCCGGACGCTATTGCTCAGGGCCTCTCCAAACAGAACCAGGCCGGACACCCTTTCGTCCTCGTCGCTTCTTGCTCCATCCGCAGCGCTCGGGTGCCTGAGCTGGCGTGCAAGCGAGTACGCATTCGAATCGGGCGTCGAGGGGTCGACCAATGTGCTTCGCAGGCCTGACCTGAAACTCACAATCACAGCGAGCAATCCGCGCTAGACTAGGGAAACGGCGCTCGACCCGTCCCGTAGAACGCCCACTACGCCACCCATCCGCCACGTACTGGAGTGAAACGTCGACGCATGTCTCGTCGCAGTGCGCTTAAGCAACGGGCCGCAATGCTGATGGCATTCGCCTGTTCCGTGTGCCTATTCGGCAAAACCGCAGCGGACGGACGCATTCCCGCGGGTGCGGCCAGTGACGAACTGCGCGCAGCCCTCGTGGCGTGCAAAGACCTGGACGTCCCCCAGCTCAAATTCGCGGCCGCCGCAGCGGTGTTGCATCCTTCGTTGTGGAGCGCCACGAGTGGATCGAAAGCACTCGACGCGAGTCCCGAAAAACGTTGCGCCACGCAAATCCGCGAAAACGTCTGCACCGAGCCTTTCCGCTCGACCGTGCAGCAGATTGCCACATCCGGCACAAATGGGGAATCGCTGGCCACGATCGGCGGTGAGCATGACGCAGCGCCAAAGCCTGGGTTGCGATCTGCCGGACCCAATGCACCGGGCATTCTGACCGACCTCGCGACCTACATGAACGAAGCCGAGAAACAACCAGACATGACCTTGGAGGAGTGCGAGGTTCAGATCGGAAGCGCGATCGACGCCTCACTGCTCCTTGTTGGCTCAATCGGTACCCCACAGGCCCAGGCAATTCACGAATTGATGGACCAGAATCTTTACCGCTCCGGTCTCGACGAATACCGGGCCATTCGGCACCTGAAGGCGCTCTCAGTTGGCATTTCGAAGCATGCGCCAGGCCTTCATCGAATGCTGCGTGGCGAATAGGCTATTGGATAGAGGGAGCCTATCGGAAACTCCATGGCCAGACGACTTCGAATTGCTCGAATCAAAGTCGGGAAGCTCGTACCCGAAGCGGGTGAAGACCGGCCTGACCCAGGCTCGCTGCGATCGCTTCGAGGCCTGATTCGCGAGCATTTTTCAGCGGCCACGGCCTCATTGTTTGCCGAGCCGAAGGCAAGCGTCGACGGCGAGTACGTGGACTGGTACACGGATCTGGAGGGTCAACCGACGCCACTCGCCGATTTGCCGGAGGATGAAAAGAACGAGGCGAGGGAGGTGCTGCAACAGCGTGTCAAGGCATTGGACGGGCTCGCAGCAAGGCTCGTGTCGACAGGTTCTACCGATCTCGCGGCATCCCTGAGAAGGGCACTCACCTGCCCTGGCGAACAATACGTCTACGTGATCGGCGGCCAGCCGGTCATGACGTTTTGGGGTTATCGGGACCCGGATGCGACAGCGCCTGGCACCGCACCCGTCGCCGGGCCGCTGGCCGCGGCTGGCCTGGCACCAAAAGCGGTGACTGCCTCGACGCAGGGCCCGGCGCCGGTGGATTCCGGATCCTCCGGCACCGAACCTCTACCGGCAAGCGGCGCCGGCCGTGGCGGATGGCTGTGGTGGATTCCGTTGTTGGCCATTCTCGGTGTGGCCGCGCTGTTCGCGCTCGGAGTCCTGCACTGGCGCTGGCCGCCGTGGGGCCCCGACTATGGAGCGCTGATTGCGGCGGCCCGAGAGGAGCAGGCTCGACTGGAAGACACGATTGCCAAGCTCGAACAGGATGTAGTCGCTGCTCTTGGCGTCTGCGATCTAGAGCGCCAATTGGCGGACGCTCGGCTGGAGGAAGCCGCTCTCCAGGGTCGAACGGACGCGCTGGAAGGTGCATTGCAGGGGCAACTGTCGCTGTGCCCCGCCCGGGAGGCCATTGAAACGGCACGGCAGGAGCAAGCGGATCTCGCCGCCCGCGTGAGCGACTTGGAAGCCCGGCTGGCAGCAAAATTGGACGATTGCCGCCAGCAAGCACAGCGTCCTCCACCACCGCAAAAGCCACCGGTCAGTTCGCGAAAAGAACCCGCGTCTCCCGAGCGTCGGGAGAGCCCACCGAAAGAGCCCCCATCGCCAGGGCCGAAGCCAGATCAGACTGCCCGAACCCCCAAACCGTTGCCGCCGTGCCCCGGCGAGCGCCCCCCGGAGGACGCGCCCGACGTTGCCGTGGTCCTGGATGCATCGGGCAGCATGCAATATCCGGCATCTGCCAGCACCGCGAACATACAAGAACAGCTCATGAAACAAGCCATTGGAATGCTGTTCGGGGTTCAGATCCCGAGCTTTTCGGGGCCGTCACGTCTCGACTCGGCAAAAAAGGGCATCAACAGCGTCGTCCGGAGCCTGCCGGCGGACGTGGACGTGGGCCTCGTCGTTCTCGCAGACTGCCCCCGCGCGAACCGGGTCGGATTCTTTTCCAATGCTCAACGCGGACGGTTGTTGCAGCAAACCAATTCCCTGAGACCCATGCGCAAGACCCCGCTGGCCAGCGGGGTACAGGAAGCCGCGAACATGGTCGACGGCGTGAACGCACCCGCAGTTATCGTGGTGATATCGGACGGAGAAGACACCTGTGGCGGAAATCCGTGCGCCGTCGCCCAGGCCATGAAACGGCAAAAACCGAAGCTCACCATCAACGTGGTGGACATTCTTGGGGACGGCGCGTCGAACTGCCTTGCTCGCGCCACCGGCGGGAAGGTCTTGCAACCGAAGGATGGGCTCAGTTTCGAACGAACCATCAGTCAGGCCGCCTCGGAGGCCCAAAAACCGGCACACTGTCGCTGAGAGAATTCCGATTGGTTTGGAATTTCTATGCGGCACATGGTCTTGCCGCCGGAATCCACATGACAATATGCTGAGTCCGAGAGAAAAGTGACCATCACGCTGTTTGCTGGTGGCCGGCTGAGGAAAGCAGGATTGGGTTGTTCAGCGTTTCAGTAGACTGCCGGCCAGATCCGGCGCTATCAATAGAGGAAACGGTTCATGGGTGGTGCTCTGCTGAGGTCCGGTTCGCTGAGAGATTTCCACGCCTTGGGCGCGGTCGGGAACCCGGTCTTCAGCTCGGCAAGTCAGCTCCGTGCGGCCATACGGCGCCAGATGGGGATCGAGGTGGGGAATCTGTTTGCGATTCCCAAGTTGAGCGAAGACGGCAGCAGCATCGATTGGTACGCCCCCATGGATGGGGACGTCGTGCCGTGGTCATCAGCGACACCCGAAGAACGAGCTTCCGCGAAAGCGGAACTGGTTGCGGCCCAACAGCGTCTATCGGAGCGAAGCGCCGCCCTACAGGCCGAAGACGACAGCGAGCGCCAAATATTTGGGCGGCTATTGGCTCAGGCCACGAGCATTCCCAGCGACGAGCACGTCTATCTCGTCGATGACCGACCCGTTCTCACGTTTTGGGGCTTCACCGAACGCGGCGCTGCCGGGGACCGAGACGTCATCGGCTCCCTGGCGATTGGCGGAGGGGTGGCCACTCCTCCAGCGCCTCCACCCACCAGCGGACTGTTGATCGACAACCTGCCAAACGAAGACGAGCCGAATCCTCGCAGGCTGCCGTGGTGGCTCTGGTTGCTGTTGCTGCTGCTATTGCTGTTATTGGCGCTGCTCGGTCTGCGGGCATGCGGCATGTATCCGTTTGCGCCGGAGGAACCGAGCGGAATCGAGCCGGCGGCAGTCGATGACCCCCAACGCTTGGTGGAGGAGCCAGTCGATCAGCCCCCCGTGGAGCAGGTGCCCCTAGTGCCCCGTGGTGACGTGATTGTGGACCAACCGATCCACACAGAGAGTATCACCACAGTTCCTGGCGAGGCCTTGGATGGCGAGCTCGGACTCGACGAAGAACCGGTTCCGACGGGGCCTCCCGTGCCAGCCGAGGAAATGCCTCCGGCAGAAACACCGTCAGAAGAGGTTCTGCCGGAGGCGATGACGCCCCAGGCGATACCCCCGGAGGAAACTCTGCCCGAGGAATCCCCGGCGGAGGAAATGCCCCCGGACGACGTTGCACCGGAAGGGACACCGCCAGACGAGGTTTCACCCGAGACGCCACCACCAGCGCCCCCGCCGTCGCCACTGGCCCCGGAGCCGCCGGCGCCGCGGGCCGCGGAGGCCCCCCTTTCCGTCCCCGAATCCGCGGTGGAGAGCGGCTCCACGGAATTCCTCGACGGACAGTGGCGTTCGGTCACGGGACTTCAGGACGCGGATACCGGGAAACCGATTCAATTGAACTACGATTTTACTGATGGCAAGGGATCGGTGACCTTGTCACACGGGACAGGTGCGTCGAGACAGACCTGTAGCGGACCCGTATCCAGCTCGATCGACGGCGGCAAGTTGTCGATTCAGCACGACACGATCGCCTGCCCAGACGGAACGACGTTCGAGCGATCCCGTGTGGAATGCGCGGTGGGCGACGGCGGTCGAGCGGATTGCAAAGGGATCAACGAGGACAAGTCCACTTACGATGTGCAAATTGTTCGGTAGACTCACGACAGATCTCCGATCACCGGGCAATGGAATAGCCGCCGGTACATTTGGAATGCTGAACGGCAACCAGTTGGATTTCGCCCTCGACAGCCCCGCGCGTCAAAGGAACGCGGCTTCATGACGTCAGAATTGGTCAACTATGCCGAACAGGCCACACTCATCATGCGCACCGGAATCCAGTTTTTGGATTTCGGTCTGACGCTGGACTTGCGCAAGGAACCGCCCGGAGAATTTGCGCTTCAGGTCAGCGCTGAATCTCTCGCACGTCTCGAGTACGACGAACGCCACGATCGACATTTTCACCCCAGTGATCCACAGACTCCGGTGCGGCCGAAATTCAGCGTTCCAGTGGAAGACTCGTTCAAACTCCTGGAAGGCTGCTGGCTGCCCTGCCCGGTGCTGCGCGTCGGCCCGCAGCGCCGATTTTTCGAAGGACCCACAACCTGGTCGCGGGTGCAAGTGGTGGCGATTGACTCTGGAGAGGATCCCCAGGGACATACGCACCGTGCGACTTTCGCCTTCGACACCAATATATTCGAGGATTCAGAGGAAACGACCTATCTCGCCCCGACCAGGGCCGACGTGCAGACCGGCGCCTCGTTCCGATTGGCCCACCGAGCCCACGAAGTGGCCTGGTATACCGAGATCCCGTGGGTGAGTGAATGGTTCAAGGAAGTGTTCCAAGAGCAAGCGGTCAGTCGACTCGAGATGCACCAAGACGATGTGGAACGGGATATTCGAGAAGAACTGGCTCACCACGCCCACTACCTGAACCTCATCGCGATCCTCGGTGTCAGGTGCGGCTTTCCAGAAATTCGAATTCGCAGCAACACGACTGAGGACGTCCACAAGCCAATACCGGTCGACATGGTACTGGACGTGGGCAATTCGAGAACCTGCGGAATTCTCATCGAGGACCATCCTCAGCAGCAACACGGTTTGAAAAACCGCTACGAACTGGCGCTGCGGGACCTGAGCACGCCGCACCGCGTCTACACGGAACCCTTCGAGAGTCGCGTCGAGTTCGGGCAGGCCATGCTGGGAAAGGAGCACCTTGCCTGCAAAAGCGGGCGCAACGACGCATTCATCTGGCCGACCATCGCCCGGGTCGGACCCGAGGCGACGCACCTGGCCAACCGCCGGCGCGGAACCGAAGGTTCGACCGGGCTTTCGAGCCCGAAGCGGTATCTCTGGGACGAGGAGCGTTACCAAAGCGAATGGCGGTTCAACAACGCCGCGAGTGGCCAGGAAATCGAGCCTTTCGCCACCGGAGCGCCATTCGGGAACCTCATCAACGAGACCGGGGAGGCCCTCTATTCGCTGCCGGAAGACGAGCGCATTCCCGTCTTCATGCCGCACTACTCTCGCAGCGCGCTGATGATGTTCATGCTTGCCGAAGTTCTGGTACAAGCGCTGGTGCAAATCAACAGTCCGGCCCAGCGACTCAAGCAGGGGGATCCGGAGAAGGCGCGCCATCTGCGTTCAATCATTCTGACGGTTCCACCCTCCATGCCGAAACCGGAGCGAGAAATATTCGCAGCTCGGATGCACCAGGCAATGGGACTGGTGTGGAAATCCCTGGGATGGCATCCGGAGGACGACGACCCAGGTGACCCGTTGGGCCGAGAGAGCGCGTGGCCGCCCTTCCCCACGGTACACACCCAGTGGGACGAGGCCACCTGTGCCCAGGCCGTCTATCTGTTCAGCGAAATACACGAGCATTTTGCTGGCCACCCGGAGGAGTTCTTTCGCGCGCTGCGCCGGCACGACACCGGCGGCGACCGCCAGCGGATCACCGTCGCCTCGCTCGATATTGGCGGTGGAACAACGGATCTGGTCATCAGCGATTATCGGCTCGACTCGGGCCCAGGGGCCAACGTCTACATCTTGCCGGAGCAGCGATTCCGCGATGGTTTCAAGGTCGCCGGGGACGATGTTCTCCTGGAAGTGATCCAGGCGGTCGTCGTCCCGGCGCTCGAAACCGCCC
>JBFGYN010000044.1:0-14190 GCA_041587415.1 Candidatus Competibacterales bacterium
GAGTACGATGCTCCCCGCTGTGACTCGGCCCGCGCGGTCCAGAATTCCCATGATCGCATGGGCCATGACCGATTTGCCGGAGCCCGATTCGCCCACCACACCGACGATCTCTCCGCGGGCCACCCGTAGGCTGACGTCCTCCAGGGCCTTGACCACGCCGGTTCGAGTGCGGAACTCCACTGACAGGCGATCCATGTGGAGCAACGCTGGTTTGTTCATATCCGCCACGTTATGTCCGTCTTTGGGGATCGATCAGGTCCCGCAGGCCATCACCCAGGAGGTTGAAGGAGAATACGGCCAGCATGAGCGCGCCACCGGGGAAGAGCGCAAGCCACCACTCGCCGGATATGATGTAGCTCGCGCCCTCGGCGACCATGATCCCCCACTCAGGAGTGGGCGGCCGCACGCCCAGCCCGATGAAACTGAGACCCGCGGCGTTCAGGATTGCCCAACCCATGTTGAGGGAGATCTGCACCATCATCGGCGGCATGATGTTCGGGAAAAGGTGGAACAGCAGCACCCGGGAATCGCTGTTTCCCGCCAACCTGGCGGCGACGATGTACGCGGCGTCTCGGCGTACGTTTGCCTCCGCACGGGCCACACGGGCATAGAACGGCAGGTTGATGATGGCGGTAGCGTAAACAATGTTCTCCACTGTGTTACCTGCCGCGGCAACGATGCCCATTGCGAGGACGAACAGCGGGAACGACATGATGGTATCGGTGAGGCGGCCGACGGCCACGTCCCACCAACCGCCGTAGTAGCCGGCCATGCAACCCAGCGACGCGCCAGCTGCGAAGGACAAAAACACGGCGGACAGCGCGATTCCGAAATCCAGACGCGCCGCGACGATTACTCGACTGAGCACGTCGCGCCCAACGTGATCTGTGCCGAACCAGTGCTGGAGCGAGGGAGGCTGCAGGGCGCTGCGGGTGTCGCTGGCCAAGGGGTCATAGGGGGCGATCGCCGGGCCCAGCACTGCCACGGCCAGCAGCAGTGCGAACAGGGCCAGGGCAATCATGGTGATCGGGTTCTCTCCCATTACGTGCGCAAAGTGACGCCGAAGGCTGTTCTGCGCCGGTGGGGAGGCAACCGCCTGCAAAGTCTCGCTCATGTCACTTGTCCAGCCTCACCCGCGGATCGGTGAGCGTGTAGAGAATGTCGATGAACAGGTTGAGGAGCACGAACAGCACCGCCATCACCAGCACGAATCCTTGCACCGCTGCGTAGTCCGAGGCCACGAGTGCGTCCACTGCGAACGACCCAATGCCCGGCCAGGAAAACACTCTTTCCACCAGAACATTGGCGCCGAGCATGAAGGAGAACACCATGCCCAAAGTGGTGAGTAGAGGCAGCAGAGCATTTCGGAAAGCGTAGGTGAGCAATACGGTGCCGCGGCCCAGACCGTGTGCTCTCGCGGTCGTGACGAACTCGCTTCCGAGAGCCTCGAGCATGGAGGCGCGAGTCATGCGGGCAATCGGTGCCAGGACGAACAGCCCGAGTGTGATGGCAGGAAGGATGAGTTGCGCGAGCGCGGCGCGAAACGTCTCCAAGTCGCCGTCCAATAGGCTGTCCACCGTATACAGGCCCGTCACCGCCGGCGGGTCGACGTAGAGCAGGTCCAGGCGTCCCAGTGGTGACGGTGCCCACCCCAGGAGGTAGTAGAAGACGTAGATCAGCAGCAAGCCGGTAAAGAAGGTTGGGAGGGAGACGCCGGCAGTGACCACGAGTCGGCACAGGTGATCGATCCAGCTGTCCTGGCGCACCGCAGCCAGCACCCCCAACGGCACTGCGATGCCCAGAGCGAATAGCAACGCGAACAGTGTCAATTCCAGGGACGCCGGTAGCCGTGCGGCGATTTCCTCCAGCACCGGCCGACCCGTATTGAGGGAATGCCCCAGGTCCCCGTGCAAGAGATCGCGAACATAGAACCCGAATTGCTCGAGCAGACCGCGGTCCAGCCCCAGCTGAGAACGGATTTCGGCTATGGACTCCTCGTCGGCGGCCACCCCAGCAAAGTACACCGCCGGATCGCCGGGGAGTGCCCGCGTCAGCAGAAAGGTGACGACCACCACTCCGACTATCGAGGGAACCGCGTGCACCAGCCGGCGTCCCACCAGAGCGATCTTGCCGCTTGGGCTCACGACGGCTCAGCCCGTTTTGTTTATCGAGCGGGCATCGAACTGTCGGTGGAACCAGTATCGGTAGCCTTCGATCTGAGGTTGCATGGCGACGTCGAGAAGCGGCTGGTACAGCGGAATGATGGGGACCTCATCGAAGGCAATCTCGAGCATGCGTTTGACGTTGGGCTCGTACTGGGCATTCTTGACCGGCAACTTCAGGGTGCTCGCCACCAGCTTCTCGATCTCGTCGTTCTTGTAGTTCATGGAGTTGAACAAGTGGCCGTGCTGGTAGCACCAGAAGAAGTAATAGTCGGGAAAGTTCAGCCAACCGCCAAAGTTCTTCATGTGCATCGCCAGGCTCTTTTCGACGAGTGCCCGAGTCCGCCAGTTTGCGCCGGGGATCTTATCGATGCTCGCCTGAATGCCCACCTTGGCCAGACTCTCCTGGATCAACAGGCAGGCCGGTTCCTGCCAGTCGGCCAGACCGAGATTGAAGCTTAGGGTCGTTTCGAAGCCCTGCGCGAGACCCGCTTCGGCCAGCAGCGCCTTGGACTTGTCGTAGTCCGTGGCGTATGGAAAGGGTTGCGGCCATCTCACGTCCACGGGCGTTGCCGAGGCACCACCCCACATTGGAACACCGCGCTGGTAGGCGGCAGTGTCGAAAATCGCCTGGTAAGGGATGGCATACGCGATTGCCTGGCGCACCCGCTTGTCGTCGAAGGGCTTGACCGCAACGTTGAGTCCCAGCGCTGCCAGACAGTTCTCGATGGGCGTGCCGGTCACCCGCAGCCTGCCGGCCAGGCGGAGCTCGAGCGCGTCCTTCGGCTTCAGGTCGAAATTTACGTCCACGTCGCCGCGCTCGACGAGCGCGCGGCGGGTGGCCGGGGAGGGTACTTCGCGAATGATTACCCGTTTGACGCCCGGTAGCGTTCCGCCTTTCCAGTTGTCGTTGCGCTCGTAGACGGTCATCTCCCCCGGTTTCCATTGGGCCAGCTTGAAGGCTCCGCTGCCGGCCGGGTTCTGATGCAGATACTCGGTGGCCCAGGGATCGGCGTCAGTGGCGTGCTCCCTGGCCTGTTTCGAATTGATGATGATCGGCACCGGAACGGCGAGATCTGGCAGGGTCAGCTTGCTGGGTTCCAGGAATTTGATCCGGAACGTGCGCGCATCCACAACCTGGAACTGGTCGGGCTCGGTCAGGGAGCCGGCCTTCATTTGCACCGTCGGAAATCCGCCGACGCTGACAGCCCGATCGAATGACCATTTCACGTCTTCCGCCGTGACCGGAGTGCCGTCCCAGAAGCTGGCGTCGGGTTTCAGAGAGAAATCGGCATAGCTGCCATCCTCCGCCAACAACCAGGATTCGGCCAGTTCCGGCACCAGGCTCTCGTAGTCGTAGGAAAGCGATCCGTCCGCCATGGTCTTGTGCCCAAAGCTCAACAGCCGGTCGTACAGATTGACCGCAATCTGGTAGCTGGGCCGGTTGGTCCCGGCGCGGTGGATGTCCATGCTATTGATACTGTCGCCGATAGCCACGACCAGCGTGTCACTTCGCGCGGCATGGGCCGGGATGAATTTCAGCAAACCGAGGGAACCGGCCCCGACGGCGCTCGAGCCACTGAGTTTCAGAAAGGTTCTTCGACGCATCACATTATTCCTCGGTCGGAGAAACTCCAGTTGATTCGGAGTTTCCGCGCGGCCCACACGGGTGCCGCTGAGAAAGCCAGAATGGCTTGGTTCACGGTTTCGTTGAGTGGATCATCAGTCCGCCGAGTTGGGCACGGCGGCCAACCCTGAGATACTCGACTCGGACACCCCTTGCCGAGCCTGGACCGCCAATATGCGTGGGCAGAAAAATAGGAATGCGGCGATCAGCAGATAGCCCAGCGTGACCATGGGGGTGACCCCGAGCCCGGACGCACCCAATCCCACCGCCGGGCCGTGCATGAAGCCAAAGTACGTCAGAACGGCGCCTGCCAGTGCGAACGCCGCGGCGCTGCGCAGATCGCGCTCGATAATGAAGACCACCATCGCCCCAAGCACCAGGCCAGTCAGGATTGCGCCGTTGCCGAGAATGCTGAGGCCCTCGTAGAGCACACCCATCCCCGCGAGCTTGTCCAGCCCGACCTCCGCGGCTGAGGTGCCTGCCGCGCCCAAAGCGCCGTCCACCAACATCTTCGCCCATGCGGCCAGGTGCGGCACCAGGGCGAAAACAATCGCCGGGGCATGTGCCGAGGGGGTTGTCTGGAAGGCTTGGGCGCCAATCAATGCGCCGATGTAGAGCAGAATCGGAAGAATGGCCACGACGGGCACCAGATCCAGAAGCAGTGAGGTGACGCCGAACCACGTCACGACCAGCACCAGAGTGCCGGTCCCGAGAGAGTACCCGATGCGCCCGCCCATCTCCTTCCACCCCGGGTGGCCTATGTAGACGGCATTGGCGAACGGGCTGCCCATCAGCGTGCCGACCAGACTTATGCCGCCTTCCGCTGCCAGTGCCTCGGTCGTGCTGTAGCGGTCGCCGGCAGCCTCCGCGCTTTCCACGTTGTCCATTGCCTCCACCAGGTCGTAGACACCAAAGGGGATCGCAGTGACCAGAATGAAGCCCAGGAACTCGAAACCCGAGAATACGTGGTCAAATGCGGGCAGCGGCACCGAGAAACCGAAGTTGGTCAGGGAGTGAACCAGGTTCTGCAGGTCCATGCCGCCCCAGCCCCAGCCCATGGCCGTGCTCAGCCAAGCGACCGCCGTGCCGACGGCGATGGCGATCAAACCTGCCGGGATCCCCCCGGGATATCGGAGTCCACCGAACCAGCTGACCAGGATGACAGCCATGGCCAGGAGCCCGATGGCGGGCGTCATGTAGATCTCCATTGCCGGACGCATGGATATGAAGGCTATCGAGACTCCGGCCAGGGTGCCGAGCAAAGCGGCTCGAGGGGTGATCCTGCGTATTATCGGTGCAATGAATCCACCGCCGATGAGTATGAAACCTTGCAGGAATACCCACGCCAACCCCGCTTCCCAGGCTTTCACAGGGTCATTGGTCTGCGAAAGTATGGGCATCATAATGACCATGACGACTATGAACATGTGCGGCACACTGGGCCCGGATGGCAGCGCACAGACGTCGGATCGCCCGGTAAGACGGGCCAGTCGGTAGGCCATTGACGCGTAGTAGACGTTGCCCAGGAACAGCATCAGGCCGACCGCAGGCAGGATGCGGCCGAACGTGATTTCGTCGGGCATATTGAGCACGAATTTGAGCAGACCCGTCATCACCAGCAAGTTCACCAGGGCGTTGGTGCCCAGGCCGAACAGGGCGTTCCAGTCACCGGGTGTCCACAGCGATGGCGAAGATTTGGTCGTCATGTCGAAGCTCCCTGTGCAGAAGAGATAGAGACTTGTGAAACGATGCCTGGCCTGCTCAGGCGCTCAGTGCGTCGGCAACCGATGCCGAATCCGTGACCCAACCGAAGATCCCGCCCTGCGCCTTGATCATTTCCAGCGCCACTTCGTGGAAATGAGGAAAGTAGGAGCCAGTGCAGTCCGCGGGCACTACGCACTCGTATCCGCGGTCGTTGGCCTCGCGCACCGTTGTGTGGACGCAGACCTCGGTGGTTACACCGCAGGTGATCAGGGTCTCGACCCCGCGGTTCTGCAGGATGAGGTGTAGGTCGGTCTGGTAGAAGACACCCTTGCCGGGTTTGTCCAGCACCGGTTCCCCCGGCTGCGCTGACAACTCTGGGATGGTGTCGTGCCCTGATTCGCCCCGGATCAGGATGCGGCCCATGGGCCCCGCGTCACCAATGCGCACACTCGGCTGACCTCGCCGGAGTTTGCTGGGCGGCGCGTCGCACAGGTCCGGCCGGTGTCCCTCCCGGGTGTGGATCACCAACATGCCCGCCGCCCGAGCCGTCGCCAGTATTCGTTGGCAAGGTCCGATGGTGGTTCGGAGCAGGGAGACGTCGTTGCCCAGCGCCTCGCCGAAGCCGCCTGGTTCCAGGAAATCCCGTTGCATATCGATCAGCAGCAGGGCGCTATTCGCTGGAACGAAGTCGATTGCATAGGGCTCGGCCGCGATCTGTCGGCTCCCCGTGCGCTCGCCCGAACGCCCACTCATGCCGGCAACGCCTGTTGCGAGGCGAGGTACGCGCGCCAGCCTCCCAGAGACGAAATGTCCCGGCCCCGTGCCGAGGCGTAGCCCTCGCAGATGAAACCGCTCACCCAGGTGCCATCTTCGAGCGCAACTTTGCCGATTCCCAAGGGCGCCGGAATCCCGGCGATGAATCGGCCGACTTCGGCAATTGGGATCCGCCAGACTTCACCTTCGACGGCACAGCCCTCGTCCCCGTGCACCAGTCCGGGGCGCGCCGGTGTGAATTCCTCGAGTGCGTAAAATCGGTAGATCGGTGCCGTCCGGCATGATCGGACCAGGTGCGCGCCGAGCCCGGCGAGTTCCATGTTCAGCGCCAACCCTTCCATGTGCGCACCGCAGACGAAGAGATCGAGCGAATCCGTCGAGCTGGTGTTGAATACGGGCGCGGGTGGCGGGTGTTTTGACCGACCCATGCCGAGGTTCGTAGCCTGCTGCCAGCCGACGCCGAGGCTTACCAGGCGAGCTTCCTGAAATGCGGGAGCGAGCAGCGTCAACCCAAATGGCAGTCCGTTGGGAAGGAATCCTGCGGGCACTGCCAGCGCGCTCAAGTCCAGCAGGTTGACGAAATTGGTGTAGTAACCGAGCCGGTTGTTCAGACGGACCGGGTCGTGTTGCATTTCCTCGATCGTGAAAATGGTACCGGCAGTGGGCGTGACCAGCACATCCACCCGCTTCCAGAGATTCTCCGTCTGGCGTTTCAGGGTCTTGAGCCGGTAGAAAGCCTCGAAACCCTCACTGGCGGAATAGCTGCTCGCGCCATCGATGATGTCCTGCAGCACTGGCAGCAGCCGCGCGTGTCCATCGCCAAGGTACTCTCTGACGGCGATGCCACGCTCCGCGACCCATGGTCCCGCGTACAACAGCTCTGCGGCTTCCAGGAACGGCGACATGTCGATGACCTGCGGTTTTCCGCCGAGGGCTTCCAGCTTCGTAGCCGCCTGCTCGAAGAGCCGTTGCGCGTGTTCGTCGCCAAAAAACTCGAGCTGATCGGGCGAAGGGACGGCGAATCGAAAGTAGGGCGGACTGGGTCGGAGGGTGAGCTGCGCGTTGCTGGGCGCCGGGCGCGCGAAGGGGTCCAGTTCGTCATAGCGTGCCAGCACACGCAACACGTCCAAGCTGTCGGGGACCGTCAAGGCAAGCAGCGACACGCAATCCAACGAGCGGCAGGCAGGGACGACGCCTCGCGTGCTGACGAGCCCGCGGGTGGGCTTGAGCCCAACCAGGTTGTTGAAAGCGGCGGGCACCCGACCCGAACCGGCGGTATCCGTGCCAAGGGCGAAACTCACCAGTCCCGCTGCGAGCGCGACGGCGGAGCCCGAACTGGAACCACCGGAGATGTAACTCGAATCGAAAGCGTTTGCGCACGCTCCGTACGGAGACCGGGTGCCGTTCAGCCCAGTTGCGAATTGGTCGAGATTGGTTTTGCCAATGAGCACTGCACCGGCGTCGAGAAGATGCTGAACTGCGGCGGCGTTGCGTTCTGCCACGTAAAGTGGTTCGGGGTAGGCGGCGGTCGTGGGCAACCCGGCAACGTCGATGTTGTCCTTGACGGCGAATGGAATACCGTACAAGGGTAGGTTCTTTGGGGAGAGGCGGTCGAGCTGTGCTGCGCGGGCTCGTATTGCCTCGGGCTCCAGCTTACGAATCCAGATATTGTGGGATCGCCAGTCCGGAAGGCGCTGGAGAACCGATTCCACGACCGCCGCGACCGACAGGCTGCCTGATCGGTAGCCCTCGCGCAGGGTGGTGATATCAAGAGGAGCGGGTGCAGTGGACGGCGCCAACAATGGACGAGCCTCCATTGTATACTAGGTGGTATTCCAAGAGAGCAACAAGCGTTCCAGTTATGCCAGCAAGTCGTAACCCACTATTAAATATGATTTTTGATGATTTTCGACTACCAATTGTCGATGACCAGGGAACGGCCGTCGCACCATCGCAGAGCATCGATTCGGTACGGGGAGCGTTAACGGTGCGTTCGCAGCCCGCATCGTGGAGGCCCAGATTGACCCGGATCGCTGGTATCGATCAAAGTCGGGGCCGGCCGCTGGCGTTAGCGTGTGTCGATGCCCAACTGCCGTCCCGGGAAGATCGGCCTTGGCCGGTTCGGCGTCGTGCAGCGGCCGCTGCACGCACGTCTTTCTTTTGAAGAATCTCCCACGGAGTTCCGGAATTTGCGAAAGCGAAGCAATGCCGAAGCCCTTACGCAATAATCTCGCCGAGAGTGTTTACGCCCGGCTCAAAGACGACATGTTCGAGTTCCGGTTGCTGCCGGGTGACCGCTTTACTGAAACTGAGATCGCCACACGCACGGGGGTCTCCCGAACGCCAGTGCGCGAAGCTCTGTACCGATTGGAGCGCGAAGGCCACATCGAAGTGAGTCCGCGCAGCGGCTGGCACGTCAAGCCACTGGATTTCTCGCTTTTCGACCATTTGTACGATCTGCGGCTCGTGCTGGAATTGGCGGCCGTGGAACGACTGTGCAAGATGGAACCGGCACCGGCCGCGCTTGAGAATTTGCGGGAGACCTGGTTAGTTCCGACCGCCCAATGGGAGACCGACCCCACCCTCGTGGCGCGGCTGGATGAAGGCTTTCACCAATCGCTGGTGGCCGCGACGGGTAATCCGGAGATGGCGCGTGTATTCAGCGAGGTTACTGAACGCATTCGCATAATACGTCGCTTGGACTTCACCCAGCCCGAACGCATTCGCCAAACCTACGAGGAACATGCGAGGGTGTTGCGTTACGTACTTGCTCGCAAGGCAGAGCAGGCCGCGTTGCTGCTCAAGGCTCACATCAACCTGAGTAAGAGCGAGGTGAAGAAAATCACCGTTCACCGCCTGCACGAGGCGCGCATGAGCTAGCCCGGTTCGACCCTCGGTTTCATCAGCGGCCCATAAATTCGGCCACCGGCCGCAATTTTTCGATATTTCCGCAGACTATTTTCAGACTGACCAAGATGGGAACGGCGATCAGCGCCCCCAGGATTCCCCAGAACCAACCCCAGAATAAGATACCGACGAAGATGATGACCGGGCTCAATGAAAGCCGATTTCCCAGAATGGTGGGTGTGATGAGCTGACCTTCCACCAGGGTTAGCGCAAAAAAGGTCGCCGGGGCGACTAAGGCTTGCGCAAGGGTGTCGAACGTAATTACCCCAACCACTGACAGAATCACCAGGCTGAATAGGGCACCGATATAGGGCGCGAAGTTGAATATCGCAACCATCGCACCCCAGAGTGCCGGATTTGGCATGTTCAGCCAATACATCGCGATTGCCGTGCAAACGCCCAATCCCAAATTGATCACGGTGATGGTGAACAGATAGAGGGATACGTCCCGTTGGATGGTGCGGACGATCTCAACTGCCCGTTTCTTGTGGTGCAGGCGGGGTATCGTGGTCACCAGCTTGCGCAGAAAGCTATCGCCGGAGGCCAAGAGAAAGTAGAGCAGGACGATTATGACGACCAATCCGGCGAGCATTCTGGGTGTGCCCTCAAATAGCACCGCGAGAATGCTCTTCCTGCCAACTTCCACGGACAGCTTTTCCGGGCTGTCGTCCAGATTGGCCAGCTCCTCTACCTTCTCCGTTGCCTTTCTTACGTCCTCGATGGGTTCTTTCAGCTTGCTTAACTTGAACTCCAATTCCCTCAGGTTCTGCGGTGCCCGCTCGGCCCATTCCGAGGCAGGCTCGGCCAGCAGATAAAGCGCGGCGCCCACCGTTCCCAGAGCAATTGAAAGAACCAAACCCGCAGCCAAGGACTGGGGTATTCGTGCCCGCGTGAACCATCCGACGATTGGCGACAACAACATGCTCAACATGAATGCCAGCGTGATCGGAATCATGATCGGAGCGGCGACGTTGAGGGTGTACAGAACCATGAGTACGAAAATGCCGCTTAGGGCGACGGAACGGATATCGATCGGCCCGACGCCGGTGGCGTCGCTGTTGGGGGACTCGGCCGGCGGGTCGCTGCTCGAGTGCTCAGTGGATGACATGGCGGACTATTTCGGTCAATCGCCCTGGCGTCAACGATGCCGCTGCCATGTGGCGCTGGGGAACGGGCAGAGGACGGTGCTCCGGAAGGGTGTATTGGGTCGCTGAAGGGTGGGCCATGACGCTTAGGTGCTCTTCGGCCGGCGGAATACGCCTCCGATGGCCGCCGCGAGGAGTGGGAACAAGAACGAGTTGAGGCTCAGCCGGACGAGCTTGGTGACGGCCGATCGTGACGATGTTCGCACCAAACGCGAGGTCGGCACGATCACTCCAGTGCAGAGTCCTGCCGCGAAACTCCAGCCCAGCGCGCTACGCCTTCGCAAGGGTCTCAGGGCAGAGCGACAAAGATCCCGGTAACACTGCCTGACCATCAATTGGTCGTGACTGCAGCGTGCGGCCGCATGCGCAATGTCACGCTTTAGATGGATCATCTGACGCATTCTGCGAAATTCCCTGGCCCCTGGTCAGCTGGCGGCGCGTGAACCGGAACTGCAAATTCCTGCTCAATGAACGAATACCGAACCACGCAAGGGCGGTTAGCACGAGATTCAGCAGCGCGACCAGAAGCAATGCCAATGCCCAACCGAGTCCCGTCTGCTCTACCAGCCAAACAGCTCCTGCTGCGGCCAGCAGCAACCAGGACGACACCAATGTGATGCCAATGAAAATGCCCAGCCCCACGATGCCGGCGAGGCTGATCGCAGCCAAGCGGGCCTCCAAGGCCACGAGCTCGATGGCCCTATCGAGGGCTTGCCGCAGTGCTTGCCAGAGCTGCCCAACCGATTCCGCAAGGGAATCCTCACGCGGCTGGGCTAGCGCATCGCCGCCGGGGTTTGCATTGACCGACGAGTTGGGCTCCGCATCGCTCGAGCCAATCTGAGCCACTCAACTGCGGCGCAAAAGGGCCGAAACCAATACGCCGGCTGCAAACGCGATTCCGATCGATTTGACCGGATGCTTGTTCACGTAGTCCGTTACGACTCGGTTGAGTTCCTGTGTTTGCTGTTGAGCTTTATCCGATGACTTCTTGAGATTGCGCTCCGCTTCCGCGGCAGCCTTTCGAATTCTTTCCTCGGCGTCGGCTGCGCTCTTTGCCACCCGGTCCACGGTTTCGTGGGCCGCTTCGGCGACTTGATCGGCAACGGATGAGCGTTCGGTTTTGGCGTTCATGCTTCAGTTCACCTCGCTAAGGCGAGTCGGTCGACCCGCGAAATCTGAAAAAGGTACGGAATGTGTTCTTGACCGGTGTGCTCCTTTCGGTCTCGCCAGTTGGGTCACTCGGCGGTCGACGTGGTCCTCTCGGGGAGCTGATAACACCTCCGACGGCACGCGGAGCATATAGCAAGCGGTGCGGGTTTGGCCACCTGGCCCGGAACCGAGGGCGAGGTGGGACATCGCAATCGTTGCGCCCCGGTTCTGCGCAAGGCTCGAGGCGGAGTTCGACATCATTCGACCTCCTCCAACCGCCATGCCATCCACGCCGCGAGAAGCGTCACCATCGACAAGAGCGCAATGACGCCGCGCGGGCCGAACCAACCTGCCAAGACTCCCGTGACGGCCCCAAGGGCCAGCAAGCAGACCCCGATCACGGTGTTACTCACGGCAACGTAAGCTGCGCGATTTTCGGCCGACGCCATGTCCACCAGGTAGGTCTTCCGCCCCAGGCGTACGCCTGCGTGAGCGACATTTAGGATGAAGAAGGCGCCGGCGATGACGAATGGGCCGGGCCGAGCGTCGTCGCCGAAAGCGCTCGCGAGCGCCGTAGCCATCCCCGCCGCAGCGGCAATGAGTGCCGCGAGCATCATGACCTGGCGACTGCTGCGGTCAGAGAGCCGACCCCAAATTGGTGCGCTGAGTGCGCTGGCAATGCCGCTGGCCGCGATCAAGGCCCCGAGGGTCTCGAGACTGCTTTTGGTGTCACCTCCCTCACTGGCCAGGACGACATAGAACGGAGCCACCAGTGCAGTGCTCAGCAGCAATATCCGGGTGAGGAGGAACAGCCGCAACTGGTGATCGCTGCGCAGCAGGTCCAGGTGCGCAATGGCTTCGCTGAAGGCATTGCCGCCACCCTCGGTTGCACCGGGGGATTCGGGCAACAGCGCATAGATGAGCGCACCCGCTAACCACAGTGTCGCCGCCGACAGCAACAGCAGGGCAAGTACTCCCATATCGCTGTCTTCGCGCGCCCAGTGCACGTAGAGGCCCACGGCCACCGCCGCAGCACCCGCGACCGCCGTGGCGTACCCACCGACGGTTCCGCGACGGGTCTTTGATATTGTCTTACCCAGCACGTCTTTGGCGGCGACGGAGCAAACCCCTCGCGCCAAACTGAACAAGACCAACAACGCGATCACCCCCCACCCGGCAGTCTCTCCGTCCAAGCCGGCGGCCACAACCGCACCGATCCCGAGCACCGCGATTCCTTGCGTCAAGCTGCCCAGCACCCAGAACCACTTACGCACGGCAACCCGGCGTAGGGCGCTGGCGACCACGAGCTGCGGCAGCAAGGAAAGCGATTCGCGCACTGGAACGAGCAAGGCGGCAAAAAATGGCGGTGCGCCGAGTGCCGTCAGCACCCAGGCCAAGGTCAGTTTGGCGCTGGCTAACTCGTCACCGATCTTGGTGGCAATCAGCGAGCCCAGGTGAACCGCGAAACTTCGGGGCTGTTCTTTGCAGGCGGTTTCGGAAATGTCCTTGCAGACACGGGCATCTTCATCGCCGGTCAACAGATCGTAGAGGCCCCGGCTCAAGGCGGTTGTGGCGGACTTGTCAGGCAATGCGGGTCTTTCCAGCAATCTCGGATGGGGCAGCTGTCTAGGATGAACGCTCGCCTGGCCGCTCCAGAGCGATGCTCAGTGGGCGGCTGCCGGCGCTCGGTCGATCGAGATTCATGCCGTGCATCTCAAATTTCTGTCATCACGTGGGCGCGTCGGCAATCCGGCTTGGTAAGCAACATCTGCACGGTTCCGATGGTGCGCTCGGCGAAGCCGCCCTCGCAGTAGCAAAGGTAAAATTCCCACATTCGAATGAAGGACTCCGGGTATCGCAGGGCACGAACGTCGTCTAGCTTGGCAAGAAAGCGATTGCGCCAATGTCTCAGTGTCAGTTCGTAATGTGGGCCGATGTCTTCCAGGTGAAATAATCGCATGTCCGTGGCGCGGGCCAGAGCGTTGCACAGGACCGCCACCGAGGGAAGGGCGCCGCCCGGAAAAATGTAGCGCTGAATGAAGTCTACCGAGCGCTTGGCCGACTCGTATCTTTGATCGGCAATCGTGATTGCTTGCAACATCATCATGCCATCCGGCTTTAGCAGCCCATTGCATTTTCTGAAGAAGGCCTCGAACCACGCGTGACCGACCGCCTCCATCATCTCGATGGAGACCAGTTTGTCGAATTGACCTCGAAGATCCCGGTAATCTTGGAAAAGAAGCTCCACCTGACGGCTCAGGCCCGCGGCGGTTATCCGTTCTGCGGCCATGGCATGCTGTTCGCGAGAAATGGTCGTGGTGGTAATGCGGCAACCGTAGTGGCGCGCCGCGTGGAGCGCAAACCCGCCCCACCCTGTGCCGATTTCCAGCACGTGATCACCGGGTTTGAGCTGGAGCTTGCGGCAAATCAGGTCCAGCTTCTCCGTCGAGGCTTCGGCCAGGGTCATGTCCGAGCGCCGGAACACCGCGCTCGAGTACATCATGCTTTCATCCAGAAATAACTCGAAGAAGTCATTTCCCAAATCGTAGTGTGCGGCGATGTTGCGACGGCTTCCTGTTCGCGTATTGCGATTGAACCAGTGGAGCACCGCGCGCGCGGGTCGAGTGAGCCCAGCGAGGCCGCCCTCCATGTCGTCGACCACGTCCATGTTCCGCGCCATGAGACGCACCAGGGCGGTGAGGTCGTTGGTGCGCCAAAAACC
>JBFGYN010000045.1:0-14155 GCA_041587415.1 Candidatus Competibacterales bacterium
CGCCGTCGCCTGCAGATGTGCCAGGACTGCCGTGTGAAGGACATGTTCGAGAGCGAGAACAGACTCTAAGCAAACACCGAGAAAGGATTGTCCAGCTTCTTGATTGGACAAGAAGTAAGAAGCCCAATTTTCGCTTCTCTCCCGAAATTGCCAGGTTGCAGTCCGGACTACGTTTGCACATCCATTTGCCGCACAGAAGCTCCGGTCGAACTAGCCCGCATCCCTCATTGGGCTTCCGGATTGGGCTTCCGGGTGAGCGATGTGGGCCAGTGCTTCGCTAGAACACACTGAACTGGATTGCGGTCATCGGGCCTCTATAATCCGATCGAGGTGCTTATGAACCAAATTGGCGCCTAGACTCAGACAATGGGGGAGGAAATCGCGATGCGCACACCTACGATTAGTCGCCGCACGTTCTTCAAGGGCAGCGGTGCCGTCCTGATGGGGACGCTGGCCTACGCCGGGGGCCCTATTGCCTTGCTAGCGCCAACGCGGACCTGGGCGCTCGAGCTCGAGACGCTGACCGCGCGGCAGGGCGACGTGCTTCTTCGTCTCACGCGACACATCTTTCCGCACGACACGCTGGAGGACGCCGTCTATGCGCTGGTGGTCAAGGACCTAGATGGTGCCGCAAGGGCCGACACGAGTTCGCAAGCCTTACTTGCCAGCGGCGTTGACCGGCTCGACGCACGTTCAGGCGGCGATTGGCTCGCGCTCAGCAACGACGCACAGCTCGTCCACGTACGGGCCATTGCGGGCGACCCGTTCTTCGAGAAAGTGCGCTCCACGGCCGTCGTCTCGCTCTACAGCAACGAAATGGCTTGGGCACACTTCGGCTACGAGGGCTCGTCCTGGGATAAGGGTGGCTATCTCTTGCGCGGGTTCAACGATCTCGACTGGCTCCCCGCGCCTCCTGCGGAAGCCAGCCCGCCGGTAAATTAACTCATCGTCGAAATCAAAGGAGACAACCATGGCCACATTCCAACTTGACGACGATGGGGTCGTAGTGGTGATCGGTTCGGGCGCCGGCGGCGGCACGCTGTCGAAAGAACTCTGCCAGAAAGGCGTGAAAGTGGTGCTGCTCGAGGCCGGGAAGCGCGAGAGCCAGGCCTCGTTCATCAACAATGAATGGCCGTCCTTCAGCCAGCTCGCCTGGCTCGACAAGCGGACGACCTCGGGCACCTGGCGCATCGCCCGCGACTTCCCCGGGCTGCCGGCCTGGATCTGCAAGACGGTTGGCGGCACCACCGTTCACTGGGCGGGTGCGAGCTTGCGCTTGCAGGAGCACGAATTCCGAGTGCACACGGAATACGGGGACATAGCCGGTGCAAATCTGCTCGATTGGCCCATCACCCTCGCCGAACTCGAACCGTACTACGAGCGCGCGGAGGACAGCATGGGGGTCACGCGCACTCGGGACGTACCGGGGTTGCCCGGCAACAACAATTTCAAGGTCATGTACGAGGGAGCAACGAAGCTCGGGTACAAGGAGTGTCACACTGGTCGCATGGCCATCAACAGCCGCCCGCGCGACGGTCGCGCATCGTGCCTGCAACTGGGGTTTTGCTTCCAGGGCTGCAAGTCCGGCGCGAAATGGTCGACGCTGGTCGCGGAGATTCCGAAAGCCGAGGCGACTGGCAACCTCGAGCTGCGAGCGCAGTGCCACGTAACGCAAATCGAGCACGACGCAAAGGGGCGCGCGAGCGCGGTCATCTACCGCGACGCCGAGGGCAACGAGCAACGCCAGCTAGCTCGAGTCGTTGCGGTGGCCGGCAACTCATTCGAGACCCCGCGCCTGCTGCTCAATTCCGCGAGCGCCTCGCATCCTGACGGGCTCGCGAACTCCTCGGGGCAGGTTGGGCGCAACTATATGCGCCACATGACAGGCTCGGTTTACGCCACCTTTGAGAAACCGGTGCACATGTGGCGCGGCACGACCATGGCCGGTGTCATACAGGATGAGGCCGGCCACCGGCCGGAGCGAGGGTTTGCGGGCGGATACGAAATGGAGACCCTCTCGCTCGGCTTGCCGTTCATGGCCGCCTTTCTGGACCCGGGCGCGTGGGGGCGCGGCTTCACTTCGGCGATGGACCAGTACGCCCACATGGCGGGTATGTGGCTGGTCGGTGAAGACATGCCGCAGGAGCGTAACCGCGTGACGCTTCACCCGAGCGAAAAGGACCAATACGGCATGCCGGTGCCAAATGTCCACTTCGACGACCATCCGAATGACGTGGCCATGCGCAACCACGCCTTCAACCAAGGCATTGCAGTTTATGAGGCGGCCGGTGCACAACGGACGATTCGAGTGCCTCCTTACCCCTCGACCCACAACCTCGGCACCTGCCGAATGAGCGAAAAGCCGGGAGACGGTGTGTGTAACAAGTGGGGCCGAACACACGACGTGCCCAACTTGTTCATCTCTGACGGCAGCCAGTTCACGACCGGCGGCGCAGAGAATCCGACGCTCACCATCGTGGCACTCGCCATTCGCCAGGCAGAACACATCGCGGATCAGATGGCGAGCCAGACGATCTGAGGCACCGACCCAGGTGGCGGCGTTCCCTTCCCGCTACCAGGGTTCCTGCAACGTCGCCAACCAGGAGGAGGACCAAACAGCCATGGCATTCACTACCGAGCGCTACCCCGGAGTTCACGAAAAGGTCGCACCCGAAACCGAGGGCTTCACCCTCAACCACTCGATGATCCGAGTCAAGGATCCAGATCGATCCCTTGAGTTCTACTCGCGGGTGTTCGGTATGCGCGTGCTGCGCCGGCTCGATTTTCCAGATATGAAGTTCTCTCTGTACTTTCTTGCGCGGCTCACCGACGGCGAACAGCCGCCGGACGATATCGGCGAGCGGACGGTGTGGACGTTCAGCCAGCGCGGAATATTGGAGTTGACCCACAACTGGGGGACCGAGAAGCAGGATGGCTTCGCGTACCACGACGGGAACAAGGAGCCTCAGGGCTTTGGCCACATCTGTTTCGCAGTGCCGGAACTCGACACCGCTATCCGATGGCTCGACGACAACGGCGTCGAGTACGTGAAGCGTCCGGAGCAGGGCAAAATGCGCGACGTTGCCTTCGTAAAGGACCCGGACGGCTATTGGATCGAGATCGTCGAGCCGGCGCGGCTGTCGGCAATGGGACGGGGCTGATCTCCGCCATTGCGGCGCCAGCGGGTCACAATCGCCCAATTCGTCGTCCGCGGAAGGCGCGCGGACCAGGCAAGCGACGGCAAATCCGTTGTCGTTGCGCGCGTCGCGCTGCCCGGTGACTGGCATGTTCGCGACGCTGGGACTATCCTTTGCGGAGACCGTTGCGGTGAAAAGTCCGCTGACGGAGGAGGGGCAGAGATAGTGGAGACGTCGGCCGTAGAAGCCGAACGGCGGTCTGGCGCGTACCCGGCGCCGGAAGACGGGGCGCGAGCGGGCACTTATTCCTTGCTTGCCGCGCTACTGCGCGAACCCCCTTCCAACGAGACCCTCGCCGCGTTGCACGAGATTGACGCCGAACACGCGCCGGCAGCCGAGGGACTACCCGGCGCCTGGGCGATGGTGCGCGTGGCGGCCAATCACGCGAACTCGGCCAGCACCGAGCAGGAATTCCAGAGACTCTTCATTGGTATCGGTCGCGGCGAACTGGTGCCTTTCGCGTCCTGGTACAGAACCGGATTTCTGATGGAACGCCCGTTGAGCGCGCTACGTGCCGATCTCCGCGCGCTGGGTTTCGAGCGTTGCGAGAGCGTAAAGGAGCCCGAGGATCACGCGGCGGCGCTGTGTGAGGTGATGGCCATGCTGGTTACGGATACGACACTGGCGTTCGATGTTCAGCGAACCTTCTACTGCACGCACCTGGAACCCTGGATTGAGAGATTTTTCGGCGATCTCGAGGCTGCGGACTCCGCTACTTTTTACGCGGCGGTTGGTCGCTTGGGCACGGAATTCATGCGCCTGGAGAGACAGTTCATGGCGATGCCAGCTTGATGGCGTCGCGGTTTGATCATTGTTGGCGGCCGGGTGGAGCTTGGTGCGCGAACTGGAGTGAGGAGAGAGGCGGTCATGGGTAAAGAGTTGGCATGCACTTCGACAGGGCGGTCCTCGACAGGGCGACGTCGGTTCCTGCGCGGATTGGTTGCGGCGACCTCCGGCGCGGCGGCACTCGGTGTGGCTGCACGAAGCGGTACCGCTGTGGCGGCAGCGCCGGAAGCCAACACCGAATCCCATGACGAGTCCAAGGGCTATCACGAGACCCAACACATCCGGGACTACTATCGAACCGCTTCGTTCTGAGTGAGCGGGGAGCGAAAACCATGAAACTGGTTAAAAAACAGAATTCTGCGATGGCAATCTCGACGGACTCTAACGTCGAGGCAATCGGCTTCAAGGGCCTCGCAATGAACCGGCGGGCATTTGTACGCAACTCCGGTCTCATGGCGGGTGGTGCGGCTCTCGGTGCCATGCTGAGCCCGGCGATGATGCGCAGGAGCGAAGCCTCCGTCGAACGCCCGGGCGGTGAGACCACCACGGTTCGAAGCATTTGCACCCACTGTTCGGTGGGCTGCGGGATTTATGCGGAAGTGCAAAACGGTGTCTGGACCGGACAAGAACCCGCATTCGATCACCCCTTCAATCTGGGCGCCCACTGCGCCAAAGGCGCGTCGGTACGGGAGCACGGTCATGGCGAGCGCCGACTGAAATACCCGATGAAGCTCGAAGGCGGGCAGTGGAAGAAGCTCACCTGGGCTCAGGCCATTGACGAAGTCGGCGACAAGATTCTCGAAATTCGCGAGCAGTCCGGTCCGGACTCCGTCTACTGGCTCGGATCGGCGAAACACAACAACGAGCAGGCCTATTTGTTCCGCAAGTTCGCCGCCCTGTGGGGCACGAACAACGTCGACCATCAGGCGCGAATCTGCCATTCGACGACTGTCGCAGGTGTTGCCAATACCTGGGGCTACGGGGCAATGACCAACTCCTACAACGACATCCACAACTCGAAAGCGATTCTGATCATGGGCGGCAACCCGGCAGAGGCGCATCCGGTGTCGTTGCAGCACCTGTTTCGGGGCAAAGAAGCGGGCGCGAAGTTCATCGTCATCGATCCACGATTCACGCGCACTGCAGCGCACGCCGACAAGTACGTGCGGCTGCGTCCGGGAACGGACGTGCCACTCGTCTGGGGCATGCTGTGGCACATCTTCGAGAACAATTGGCAGGACGACGAATTCATACGCACCCGTGTCTACGGTATGGACCAGATTCGTGAAGAAGTGGCGAAGTGGACGCCCGACGAGGTGGAGCGTGTCACGGGCGTAAGCGAAGCGGACTGTAAGAGTGTCGCCCAAACGATGGCGGAAAATCGACCCGGGACTTTCATTTGGTGCATGGGCGGTACCCAACACACTATCGGCAACAACAATACCCGCGCTTACTGCATATTCCAGCTGGCACTGGGGAACATGGGCGTCTCAGGCGGCGGAACGAACATTTTCCGCGGCCATGACAATGTTCAGGGCGCTACCGACGTCGGTGTGCTCTCCCATACTCTGCCGGGCTACTACGGACTTTCCGAGGGGGCGTGGAAACATTGGGCCAAGGTTTGGGACGTGGACTACGAATGGCTGAAGAGCCAGTTCGATACGGACTACATCGACAACTCCGCGCAGGGCGAAGACGAGGCCGGTCTTCCGTTCGAGAACCCAATGAATTCCAAGGGTATTCCGGTTTCCCGCTGGATTGATGGCGTACTCGAGGAGGCCGAGAACATCGATCAACGCGAACGGCTCAAGGCCATGGTGTTCTGGGGCCATGCACCCAACAGCCAGACGCGCGGCACCGAGATGAAGAAGGCCATGGAGCAGCTCGACCTGCTCGTGGTGATCGATCCCTATCCGACGGTCACCGCAGTCATGCACGACCGAACGGATGGCGCTTACCTGTTGCCGGCCACGACGCAGTTCGAAACCTACGGCTCTGTGACGGCCTCGAACCGCTCCTTGCAGTGGCGCGACAAGATCATCGAACCCCTGTTCGAGTCATTGCCCGATCACACCATCATGTACAAGTTCGCACGGAAATTCGGCTTTGCCGATCAGCTGTGCAAGCACATCCAGGTCAATAACGACGAGCCGCTGATCGAAGACATCACGCGCGAGTTCAACCGTGGCATGTGGACGATCGGCTACACGGGCCAAAGCCCCGAGCGCCTGAAGGACCACCAGCAAAACTGGCACACCTTCCATACGACGACTCTGAAAGCAGAAGGCGGTCCGGCCGACGGCGACTACTACGGTCTGCCTTGGCCGAGTTGGGGTACGCCCGAGATGCGCCATCCGGGTACGCCGAATCTCTATGATATGAGCCTGCCGGTGGCGGAGGGCGGTCTCACGTTCCGCGCCCGATTCGGCGTCGAGCGCGAAGGAGTGAATTTGCTCGCGGAGGGTGTGCACAGTGCCGGGTCGGGCATCGAGGACGGGTATCCAGAGTTCACCGCCGACATGCTCAAGCAGCTCGGGTGGTGGGATGATTTGACCGACGATGAGAAATCCGCAGCCGAAGGCAAGAACTGGAAGACCGATCTGTCCGGGGGCATCCAGCGTGTGGCCATCGCCCACGGCTGCGCGCCATTCGGAAACGCGAAAGCCCGGGCAGTGGTGTGGACGTTCCCGGATCCGGTACCGATCCACCGTGAACCGCTGTATACGTCGCGCCGGGATCTGGTGGAGAAGTATCCCACCTACGAGGACCGGAAGTCATTCTATCGGCTGCCGGTGCGCTACGCGTCGATCCAGGCAAAAGATTACTCCAAGGACTTTCCGCTCATACATACCAGCGGCCGCTTGGTGGAATACGAGGGTGGCGGTGACGAGACCCGTTCCAATCCTTGGCTTGCGGAACTGCAGCAGGAAATGTTCACGGAGATCAATCCGAAGGACGCGAACGACAACGGCATAAAGGATGGCGATACGATTTGGGTCGAAGGGCCGGAGGGAGCCAGGATGAAAGTCAAGGCGCTCGTGACGCGCCGCGTGGAGCCCGGTGTGGTCTTTTCGCCATTCCATTTTGGCGGCCGATTCCAGGGCGAAGACCGGCGCAGCAAGTACCCCGAAGGCTCGGATCCATACGTTCTCGGCGAAGCCTGCAACACGGTGTTCACCTACGGTTACGACTCAGTGACGCAAATGCAGGAAACGAAGTGCTCACTCTGCAGGATCTCCAAGGCGTGACGCCCGGCGTTTGCCCGAATCGGTTTTGAGGAGGCGAAGAAATGGCTCGAATGAAGTTTCTGTGCGACGCCGAACGCTGCATCGAATGCAATGGCTGCGTCACCGCGTGCAAGAACGAGCACGAGGTGCCTTGGGGCGTGAACCGCCGCAGGGTCGTGACCCTGAACGACGGTGAACCGGGGGAGAAATCCATCTCCGTTGCCTGCATGCACTGCACGGACGCACCGTGCGCAGCCGTCTGCCCTGTGGACTGTTTCTACACCACGGACGACGGCATCGTCCTGCACGACAAGGACCAGTGCATCGGCTGTGGATATTGCTTCTATGCCTGCCCGTTCGGGGCACCGCAGTATCCTCAGGCGTCGGCGTTCGGTGTCCGCGGCAAGATGGACAAGTGCACCTTCTGTGCCGGTGGGCCGGAGGAAGACGGTTCCCCCGAGGAGTACACCAAATACGGCGCCAATCGCATCGCCGAGGGCAAGTTGCCCTTGTGTGCGGAAATGTGTTCCACCAAGGCCTTGCTGGGCGGTGACGGCGACCTCATCGCCGACATCTATCGCGAGCGCACGTTGCGCCGGGGTGGCCGACCCCAAACCTGGGGTTGGGAGAAGGCCTACGGGTCTGACGCTTGAAGCAGCGCGCATCACGATTGATCGCCGTGCACCGTCGCGAGCGTCGGTCGATGCCATGGTTGGGAGATATACCGTGACCACTTCCAAAGCCGTTTTTGCCGTAGCCTTGGTGGCGAGTGCCTCGCTGACATCCGGCTGCTACGAAGAGCCGACCGTAGAAATTCACGAGCCAGGCGAGTATCAGGGCGCGAGCGATCCGTTGTTGGAGATCGCCGGCAGTCCAGCACAGAACGACCGGCTCGCCGAGCGATTCCTCGCCGTGCAAACCGACCGATGACGTCCGGAAAGGTAGAGTGTGATGGGATCTAAACGCAAACGACGCGCGCTGGTTGGATTCTTAGCCGGAGTCGTTGTCGCAATTCTGCTTGCCCCCTTTTCCGGACTCCTGCTCGTCGACTCGATGCAGTCGGGCGTTGCGCACGCCCAGTCCGCGGGGAGTGGTCAGGCGGAGGGTAGCGCCGAGTCGGGTGTGAATCCGCGGTCGAATTTCTGGCGTGCGGTTCGTGAAGGGCAGGGCGGATACTCGGCCGTCTCGGGTCAGGAGACCAACGTCCTCATCAACGCCGGTGGCGAGAATTGGCGCGCGATCCGCAACGGGCCGGTGGCCACTTACGGCAGCTGGCTGATGGCGGGCGTCGCGGTGGCATTGCTACTACTGTTTCTGTTCCGGGGCCAGGTCAAGATAGAAGGGGGCCGAAGCGGTCTCACGCTGCTGCGTTGGAACGTGTTCGAAAGGGTGCTCCATTGGTACGTGGCCATCTTGTTCGTGATCCTCATGATTTCGGGCTTGAGCCTGCTCTATGGGCGGGTGGCGCTGATTCCGGTCATTGGCAAGGATGCGTTCGCGGCCTACGCGGGACTCTGCAAGACGCTGCACAACTACCTCGGACCATTTTTCGCCGCAGGCCTGGTGCTCATGCTGTTGGTTTGGCTAAAGGACAATATTGTCCGAGCACACGATTTGCAGTGGTTCGCCAAGGGCGGCGGGATAATCGGTAAGGGGCACCCGAGCGCAGGGAAATGCAACGGCGGCGAAAAGGCCTGGTACTGGTTGCTCGTCGTGGTGGGTCTGGCAATGGTCGCCAGCGGGCTGGTACTGGACTTTCCGCAATACGGGCAGGATCGTGGGCAGATGCAACTCGCACATGTCATTCACGCGGCGAGCTCCTTGGTCGTCTGCGCATTCTTTCTCGGACACTTGTACATTGGTACGATCGGCACCGAAGGCGCGCTGGAAGGTATGGTGAATGGACGCGTCGATGAACAGTGGGCCAAACAACACCACGATCTGTGGTTTGAGGAGCTTCGGGAAGAGGGCGTAACCGGAGAACGGATCCCATCGCGGTACGATCGCGCACCGCGTCCTCGGTCAACCTCGGTGATAGGCGACTCCACCTAGGGTTAGGAGCCGCAAAACTGCTCGCCCAGGGACGGGTGTCAATAAACGGGGAAATAGAGGATCCGACGGCAATGATCGTGCGAGTCACCTGCCTTTTCGTTTCTTTGCTGGTCGTGATCGCAGCCGGCGCGACGCCCGCTCCCGAGGGAGTTGAACTCTACTTCATCTCTCCGCAAGACGGAGCGACCGTCTCGAGTCCCGTGCGGGTTCGGTTCGGGCTGACGGGTATGGGCGTCGCTCCAGCCGGGGTCGACAGGGAAAACACCGGCCACCATCACCTTATCATCGACGCAGACCTGCCGGATTTCGGCAAGCCGATACCAGCGGACGACCACTACCGGCATTTCGGTGCTGGGCAAACGGAAACCGAGGTCGAACTCACCCCTGGCGAGCATACCCTGCAGCTCTTGCTGGGCGACTTCTCACACATCCCCCATGAGCCGCCCGTCAGCTCGAGTCGAATCACGATTACGGTAAAGTAGCCGTATCTCGCCTGTCCCGATCAGCTCTAAAGTCGCGGCAATCGCTCCCACGCCCAGGTGATTGAGGTTTGATTCCCACCCGTCCTGTGGTGCCGGGGCCGGCACGCGGGCTTGCCTATGCCATTTCAGCTTACAGTATCTGGGGACTGTTTCCCGTCTACTGGAAATGGCTCGCTCACGTCGACCCAGTGGAAGTTTTGGCGCACCGGATCCTGTGGACGGTGCCCTTCGTTGCCTTGATCCTCACGGTGACCGCCGGATGGCGGCCGGTCCAGGAGATCCTCAGGGCGCCGTCCCGCCTCTTGCCGCTGGTCTTGACGAGTGTGCTCATCTCGGCCAATTGGGGTATCTACATCTGGGCGGTTGCGAGCGGCCGGGTGGTGGAGGGGAGCCTGGGCTACTATCTCTCGCCCCTACTGTCAGTCTCGGTGGGCGTACTCATCTTTCGCGACCGCCTCACCCGATGGCAAGTGTTCGCCGTCTTCCTCGCGACGCTGGGGGTGGTAAACGAGATGTTCAGCCTTGGCCATGTCCCTTGGGCCGCGCTCGGCGTCGGCTTTAGCTTTGCCCTGTACGGCGCACTTCGAAAACTGACGCCGATCGATGCACCCAGCGGCCTGTTTCTGGAAACGCTCTTGATTGCACCTTTTGCACTCGGCTGGGTGTTGTGGCTCGACGTTGCAGGGGAAGCCGGCTTTCTGAACGCAGACGGTCGCACCGACGCGTTGTTGGCGCTCGGCGGTGTTGTGACCGCCGTTCCGCTGCTGCTCTACGTCGGCGCCGCGCGCAGGTTGGCTCTATCGACGGTGGGGATTCTTTTCTACATGACGCCGACCCTGCAGCTCGGTATCGGTGTGCTGGTGTACGGTGAGCCGTTTCCCGTCTCGCGCGGAATTACGTTCGGTCTAATCTGGGCGGCTTTGATTGTTTTCACCGTGGAATCCCAACTACGCCGGCATCGAATGGCGGCGAAGCCAAAAACGGAACAGCCGTAGTGGAAATCTTGGAAGTCGGGCCTTCCGACGCGAAATGGGTCGTGGTACTCGCCCACGGTGCGGGGCAAGGTATGGAATCGCCGTTCATGAACAGCATTGCCGAAACACTCGGTCGGCTGGGGCGGGGCGTGGGCGGCGTGAAGGTAGTGCGCTTCGAATTCCCGTACATGGCTGCGCGCGGTCGGGATGGCCGAAAACGCGCGCCCGATCGTCAGCCGGTGCTGCTGGATGCGTGGCGAGCCGTGCTCGCCTTGGCGCCTGCCGCCAACCACCCGCCCGAGCGATTGGTCATTGGCGGAAAGTCTCTGGGTGGCAGGATGGCCAGCATGATTGCCGATGCCGCCGCGGTGGCGGGCCTGATCTGCTTGGGCTACCCATTTCATCCGCCGGGGAGACCCGACAGATTGCGGACTGCGCATCTGGAGACTTTGCGCACACCCTGCCTCATTTGCCAGGGCGAGCGCGATCCGTTCGGCCCGAAGTCCGAAGTGGAATGCTACCGACTCGCCCCCGCGATTCGGTTGCACTGGCTTCCGGACGGCGACCACGGGTTCAAGCCCAGAAAATCGTCGGGATTGGATGAGTCGGCCAATTGGCGCTCCGCGGTCGACGCGACGCTGGATTTTCTCGCGGAACTCGACACAGGGTCAAAGTAGCATGATCATCACTCGGCGGCGCGCTCTGCCGCGGCAGAGCGCCTGAATCACAGCGATCCGATTACCAGGGAGAACCCATCCATGAAAGTCGCCGTTCTTCTTGGCGGAACCAGCGCCGAGCGCGATGTCTCGATTGCCAGTGGTGGCCAGGTTTTGAAGGCGCTGCGCGCGCGTGGCCACGAAGCGGTGGCGGTCGATCCTGTGGTCGGTCTATTGGATTCCGCGGAGGAGTGGCGCGTGATCAACCGCGGTGTCGCGGCCGAGCCACCGGATGAGGCCACGCTGGCTCGCATGAGCTACGCCCCTTTGCTGCATCTGATCACCACGGGCGGGTTCAGTAGTTTCGATGTGATTTTCAATGGCCTGCACGGCGGCAGTGGCGAAGACGGCAGGCTACAGGCGGTGCTGGATCTGGCGCAACTGCCCTATACCGGGAGTGGCAGCCTTGCCAGCGGCGTTGCCATGGACAAGGACTTCTCGAAGCGGCTTTTTTCACAGGCCAGCGTTCCCACCCCGGACTGGATCATGGGCCCATGTGACGTTCGTGACGCAGTCGCGTCCCTCGGATTACCCCTGGTCGTCAAACCGAACAAGCAAGGATCGACCGTCGGACTCACGGTTTTGAGTGAGGTGGAGCGATTTCGGGATGCCGTCGATCTAGCCTACGAGCACGATGACGAGGTCTTGCTCGAGCGATTCATCCCTGGACGAGAGCTGACCGTCGGCGTTCTCGGGGACGAAGCGTTGACGGTTGGCGAAATCATTCCCCAATTCAGCGACATCTTCGACTACAAGAGCAAATATCAGGATGGCGGTGCCGTGGAAATTTTTCCGGCTGAAATCCCGGACGACATCGCTGCCCGTGTCCGGGAGTACGGGCTCGCCGCACATCGCGCACTGAAGTTGCGTGGATATAGCCGTGTGGACTTCCGCCTGGACCCGGAGGGAAGACTGTTTTGTCTGGAGGCCAACACATTGCCGGGCCTGACGGCGGCGAGTCTTCTGCCGAAATCCGCAGCGGCTGCTGGGATTACTTTTCCCGAGCTTTGCGAACGCATTTGCGGGTTGGCACTGGAGGCCGGGACACATCGTCGAGCTTTTGGCTGATTTGCCGATTGTTTGGCACGTGGAGGAATGGCTGGGCAGAAATCGATCAGATGTCGCGGGACTTTCGGCGGGCTCCCTTCATCACAATCGGATAGGATGATGCCCGGAGCAGCCCCGACATTCACGTCAATTACTTCGCATAATGTATATTATGTAAAGTTTAGGATATATCCATCCTTTGCGCTTTGATGAGGAAACCGTCATGCACGAACTGAAACTTCACTACTTCGACTTCGATGGTGGTCGCGGCGAGCCTGCTCGGCTTGCCATGCACTTGGGTGGAATCCCGTTCGAGGATCGGCGCATCCCCATGGCCGAGTGGCCCAGTGTCCGCGACCAGATGCCGTATCACGCTCTGCCGGTTCTCGACGTGGACGGGCAAGATCTCGCGCAATCCAACACCATCAATCGTTTCGTCGGTGAGCTTGCCGGCCTGTATCCGGGCGACCCATGGCAGGCTGCTTTGTGTGACGAGGTCATGGACGCGGTCGAGGACATCGCTCAAAAAATTGTCCCGACGATGTTTATCCAGAACGACGACGAGAAGCGCGCGGCGCGACTGGAACTGGTCGATGGGCCGATTCCGCTGTACTTGGAGCGCCTCCAGTCACGCCTGGAACGAGCCGGTGGCCAGTATTTTTCGGATGACCGTCTGACCGTTGCCGACCTCAAGGTCTTCGTTTGGATACGACACTTGACATCGGGTGTGTTGGACCACATACCAATGGATCTGCCCGAGCGCCTCTCACCGGCGCTGCTCGAACACATGGATCGAGTCGGCCAGGAACCGAAAATCGAGGAGTATTACGCAACCCGCGGAAAATAAGGAACGGACCTCAGCGAGAATCAAAAATTCTTCTCCAGGAGGCCCCAGATGAGATATAGGAGCATACCCGTGCCGACCACCACGATGCAGCCCGCCAGGGTGCGCATGGTGCGCTCGACCGGGCCGCGGCGATTTTCCGGTTTTTGCCCGGATTGAACCCAATACGCAATAGCCAGCAAGTACAAGACAATCGGGAGAACGTATCTGACCATCGAACGAGACTTTGCTCCGAGTTCGGCGGGGTCCGTCACTTTTCAGTCGCGGCCGGCACCCGCGGTTATCACCAGGGCAGCGGTGACCCGTCGGCGTGCCAAAACGTGCCCGACCGGCTGAAGTCCAAGGAATCGATCTGGACAATGAGGTTTTGCGCAGATTCGTTCGGCGGGATTCCCCGGCGCCCGGTCATCTCGGTGGCCACCATGCCTGGATGGAGCAGGAACACGCCGATGCGCTTGGGCCCCAGGTCGTGCGCCAGGCTCCGACCAACCATGTTCGCTCCGGCCTTGGAAATTCGATAGCCGTACATGCCGCCCGAGGTGTTGTCTTCCACCGAGCCCATGCGGCTGGTGATAATGATCACCTTCGATCCGGAGCGAAGCCGTGGCAGCAGTGCCTGGGTGACGCGGAGCGGCCCCAGCGTGTTCACTTCGATCTGACGCCGGATGCGCTCCCAGTCCAAGTCATCGAGGGACTCGGCGCTCAGAATGCCCGCGCAATTGATCAGGACGTCCACGGTTTGGTCGGACAATGCCTCCGCCAAGCCTTCGATCGACTGCGAATCCATTACATCAAAACCTTCACGGATGTCGGCATTGGTTTCCTTCAGC
>JBFGYN010000046.1:0-14135 GCA_041587415.1 Candidatus Competibacterales bacterium
AAGGCCTCGTTTTCGCTCTCCACCGCACGGCGGTGGTAATCGAAGCGGTCGTAGACCACAGAGCCGTCGGCCTGCAGCCGATAGATTCCGGTGGCAGGGGCTTTCACCACCTTGTCGACCGTGTCCGGCGTGTGCTTGATCACCAGCTGGCTCCAACCGTCGATGTAGTCCGGGTCTGCCCAGCGGGCGTTGAGATCGTCGATGTCGATCTGGAAATCTGCGCCGGAGAACTCCAGCAGGTGAAACAGGAACAATGGGGCATCTGCGTGGGCGAAAGCGGCGTGATTGGTCATTGAACTGGCGCCCGTCACCCGGGGATTCAGCTCACCCAGGTACAGATCACCCGACTCCTGGTCAACAAGATAATCCAGGTCAAAATAGCCGCGATAGCCCTCCTTGCGAAGCTGTTCGCCAAACTTAAAGGTGTAATCCCGGGCCTGCTGAAGAATGGCATCCGAAAATGAGCCGGGAAAGATCTCGTTACCGCACCAGCCGCCCCGATAGGGCGTGAGTTCCTGGAAACCCACCAACTCCGTCAGCAGCGGCCCGACGATCGTTCCGTGCTTGGTGGCACAGGCTTCCACAGTGGAACCGCGGCAGTTGATCCGCTTCATGATCTTGACTTCCGGCTCCTTGGCGATCTCCTCGGCATGCTTGTTCCATTCCTCACTGCTGGAGACGAAGAACGTCGTATGGCCGGAGTCACCGAAGGCGGTCTGGATGACCACGTCGTCGGTGAGGTTGTGCTCGGCGCAGACTCGGCGTAGCGCCTCGTAGCTTTGCACTCGGCACAGGGCGTTTGGAACACTGGGCACACCAGCCTTGTTGCCGATTCGCACAGTCTCGATCTTGTTGTCGCATTTGCTGCGCAAGCGGGCGGACGGAAACCAGATCTCGATTCCGAGTTCCTCGCAGAGTTCTTCGGTCCGCTCGTCGAACATCAGGAAGGTGGCGATCGGTCGCCCACCACGATGAAGGATGAAGTCCACCACCTCTTTGTGCTCGAGCAAATAGTTGTTGATGTCTTCGACGCTCTGGAACGGTTCGTGGGAAATTTCACTTGGACAGAACACGTTGGGGTGTTGCCCATCGAAGCAATCGATGTAGCTGATGTACTTGAAGTGCCGCACCCACTCGTCGATGCCCAGCAGGTTGAAATTGGTGGCGCTGACGAAGTAGAGATTGCTCTCGTTCCGATGAAAATATCGCCGGATGGCAGATATGCCGCTAAGCGTCTTGTTCATCGCCCGTTCTCATGTGTGGCTGCCAGGCAGACATTTAGCACCGCACTGCCGGCGGGCATTTCGGCGCCCGCGCCCGTCCGCCGGACTGGGCCCGCGGCGCCACCCGGATGTTCAGGTCGCTTCCGGCGAACGATGTAACGCGTCGCCGTCCTCCACCGGTCGCCCGCCAACCACCCGATGGGAGTCCGCTGGGGTCGAACCCCTCCTGGCACTCGTCTGGACCTCTCCCAGCGCTTCCTGGGTAAATACGCGGAATCCAAGGTCTGGGCGATAGCCGTGTATTTCGCGGGTATCCAACACCTGCATGAACTCCATCAGCTCGTCGTTGATGACCTGGCCGGGAACGAGCACTGGAAAACCGGGCGGATAGGGTATGACGAACATGGCCGACACCACTTCGCGACCTTCGGCTACCTGACGCCGCACGGACGCGAGTTTCATGTTCTCGCACTGCTCGTCTTTGTAGGCCATGAAGAACGCCTTTCTCAGGTCCCCCTCGGGGGTATCGCTCTCGGGGTCGGGTCGAAAATGAGCATGGAAGTGGCTGAAGTTCGGCAATGGTGGGTTGTCGTTCGTCAGCGAAGCAACGCGCCTCGCCATCTGCCGCTTCTCCGTGCGCCCCATGTCCTCTTGATCCCGCTCTAGCTCCTGAGCGATCTTCACCATTATTTCGATCAGATAGGCTACCGAGCTCCGCGTGGTACCGATATTGGTCATGAACAGAACCGTGTTTCGCGTTGTCTTGTTGACCTGGATACCGTAGCGATCCATCAGGTACTCGTGCTTGAACGTGTCGCCGTCGACGCCGGTCTCTCCGATGTAGAGATTGAGGTGGCTGGGATCGAGGACGAACTCGTCCTGCCGCCAGGCCTCCTCCATACGCGCCCAGCCCTTTTCCAGGTTGTAGTACTCCTGCACCCCGGACTGGCGATACTGCTCCGGGATCAAGTCCTTCATTGTCAGAAAGCCGAAGTACTTGGCCAACAAAGGATGTGACTTCACGACCTCGCGCAGCGTCATCGCCAGGTCGGTCTGCTTCTGCACCAGCTCGAAGCCTTCCAACTCCGCCTGGCGTCGACCGAGGTCCAGAGAAGCCAGAATTTGATAGTTGGGTGAGGTGGATGTGTGGGTCATATACGCCTCGTGGAAGGCGTCCTCCACCTTGTGCCGGTAGTCTTGGTCGTTCACCAAGATCAGCGAACCCTGCCGCAGGGAAGTCAGTCGCTTGTGCGTCGACTGGGTGGCATAGCATCGGACTCGAACCTTGTCCGGATCCGGCAGCAACCTGATGTCGAGCAGTGCTTCGTCGTCGTCGGTGCCCAGCGCCTTCAACTCTTCGAGATGTTCTTGGTAACGCTTGCGGTAGGCCTCGGACGGAAACAGGTCCCGCAAGCGGTTTGCGGTGGCCATCCCCGTGCGACGGCGGTAGGTTGGGTGAAAGGCGGCGAAGGCAAACCAGGCTTCGTCCCACAGGAAGATCAGATCCGGCTTGATGGCCAGGCACTCCAGCATCACCCGCTCCACGTCGTAGGTAACGCCATCGAAGGTGCAGTTGGTAAGTGTCATCATCTTTACGCGGTCCAGCTTGCCGGCGCGTCGGAAAGCCAGAAGGGTCTCCTTGATCTGCCGCAACGGGACGCCGCCGTACATGGTGTAGCTCTCCAGCGGGTAGGCGTCCAGGTAGCAGACGTGGGCCCCAGCCAGCACTACGGCATAGTGATGGGATTTGTGGCAGTTGCGATCAACCAGGATGATGTCGCCGGGTTCCAAGAGCGCTTGGGCGACGATCTTGTTACCAGTGGAGGTGCCATTGGTGACGAAGTACGCTTTGCGCGCACCGAAAGCGCGGGCCGCCGACTCCTGCGCCTTCTTGATCGGTCCAGTCGGGTCCAATAGCGAGTCCAGCCCACCCGATGTCGCCGAAGTCTCGGCCAGGAACACGTTGGGGCCGTAGAACTGGAGCATGTCCTGGATCCAGTTCGAATTGACGATGGACTTACCGCGCGAAATCGGCAGTGCGTGGAACACGCCGGTGGGCTGTTTGCTGTACTCCTTGAGAGCGGTGAAGAAGGGCGTGTTGTAACGCTGCATGATGCAGCGCAAAATGCTGAGGTCCAGCTCCATGTAGTCTTCCTGGCGATAGAAGACACGCTTGAAGTTGGGGTGCAGGCGCCCCGCCAGCCGTTCCACGGCCAGATCTGTGACCAGGAATAGATCGAGCTCGGGCCGGAGTTCGGCGATTTTCGCGCCCAACGCGGGCCCGTACTCGGACTCCGGCAACGCCGCGATGCCCTCGTCGTCCACGTCCTGGAGAAGCTGCTGCAAGATGGCGAGCTGGTGCTGCGACTTGAATGGAAAACCGTAGCGGATGACCACCGTCTGAATGTTGAAATTGAACAGGACGGCAATCAGCGCATCTTCCAGGCTGGGAACCACCACCGCCTCGTAGACGAAGCGGTCCTCCGCACGGCGCAGCCGCCGCAGCCCGGCTTTCAACAGTTCTTCTTCCCTTGGGGTGATGGTGTCGACTATCAGCACCTCGAAGTAAGGCCGGTTGCGATAGGACTGGGCAATGCGTTCGTCCAGCGCTTCGCTGGCATCAACCGGCTCCTCGTCGTCCTCACCAAGTTCCAGCGAAACTTGCTTGCGACGGTAAGACTGACTGCTGATGGCGCGGCTAATACGCGAGACCAGCTTGGAAAGCTGCTCGTAGCGGCGCTTGCCGTACAGCTCGTTGAGGGTGTCGAAGTCGTGACGACTGGGGAACGCCCAATAGCTGTCGATGGGCTCGAGAAGTTCGAGGCCTTGGCGCACCAGCTTGCGCCAGCGCGTGGGGTCGCCGCCGGTGGCCGAGGCTTCGTGCAGGCGCTGAGTGTTGTATTGAAGTTGCTTCCAGCCGTCCATGCGCAGCTGCATGACGCTGTGGTAGGCGTTCAGGGATACGCCCGCCTGCTTCTTCTTAGAAATCTTCTTGATCCGCTTCTTGGAACGCGGCTCCACAATCCCTTCGCCGTTGCTGGCGGAGTCATTCATTTCTTGTTCTCCTCACTGTCGGATGCCGAGCACGGCCGTTGGTCAGGCAACTCGCCCGGCTAGTTCATCCACCGTTCGCGAGCTGAGCCCGGATCCGGGCTCCGAACGCCCTTATTGGCAGCACCGGTTCGTGAACCGCCGCCGACTAAATTGTGTGATGGTCCGTTCCTCCCAGGGGGGGCAGCGCGTCCGCAGTGTCGGCCGCGGACAATTCGGTGGCGCTGTGAGCATCGCCGGAACGGGGTGACGATGCCTCATCGTGCGCCGATCCGCTCCCGGAGAGACCGTGGCCCCTTGGCCCGGGAAGAGACCCTCGCTCGGGCTTGGCCAAAGGGCCGAGACTGTTCAGGTACGCATCGGCACCGCTGCCACGTTGGTAGACAGGGAAGTCCACCGGACGGTCGCGGAAACTCTTCAGGGGCTGACCCAGCCCACGAAGGCCCCGCTCACGCTCGCGCCGGACACGGTCGAGATTGATCTCCACCGGCATGGTTTCCTGACCACCTTGCGCCTCGTGAATCACGTAGCCCGATGGCCCGACGATGATCGAGCGCCCAACCCCGCCGTCGCCGACGCCATTGATGTCGAAGAAGTAGCATTGGTTGGTGACCGCCGAGGCTCGAGCGATGGACAATTCCACGTCACGATCGATGGTGTCGGTCATGGTCGGGTGAATGATCACCTCAGCGCCCATGGCCGCGAGTGTGCGGGACGTTTCCGGCATCCACATATCGTAGCAGATCGATACGCCGAAGCGGCCGACGTCAGGCACGTCGAATACCGCAAATGAGGTACCGGCAGCGACGTCCATTTCGTAGGGTTGAAACGGAAACATCTTACGATAGCGTACAATGACGTGGCCGGAGGGATCGATAACCGGCGCGGTGTTGTAGATGGCGCCGTCGGTACGCTCGAACAGCGATCCGGGAATCAGCCAGATCTTGTGTTTGACCGCCCACGCGCGAAACTGCTCTTCGGCTGGCCCCGGCAGTGGCTGAGCCCGGTTGGGTAGCGGGCCGAAGCTGCAGAGTTCGCTGAACACGACCATCTGGACCCAGGGGAAACGGGCCATGAGGACTTCCACGCGGTGTTTCATCGCCCCCAAGTTGTCGTGGCCGGCGTGTACGTGCATTTGAATGCCGGCAATGGCAAACGGAATCATTTTTTTGGGAGTCCTCTAAGATTGAATTCGGCCGCGAAAGCCCCAATTCACCCCCGGCTTGCGCTCGGGACGGATTCGCGTGTCGCTGGCCGTACGTCGCCAGGTTTGGCAAGGTGCGAGCCGATGTCATCATCCTAGCACAAGGGCTCGATCAGAGCTGTATTCGGAGCCTGTGGGCGCAGAAGGCAATTGGACGAACCGAAATGCATGACACACAACTTGCCTGCCGGCTCAAACGCCTGAACGGGGTGCCGTTCAAGGCTGTGGACACGCCTTACACGGGATCGACGTGGCGCGCAGCTAGTCCCGGGGCGCGCGCCACGCCCCATGCGCTTACGCCCAATCGTAGAATTCGGCGCGCAGCGCCGCGAAATTAGAGGAATTCAGCGAATGTCTGTCAAAGCAAGCGATGTGGCCGGTCGAGACGACGCGACACAATCTGGTCGCGCTTCCAATAAGTCCTTACAGGCGCGTCGGGAAGCAGCCGTAGCACGGGGCGTAGCGACGATGCTGCCGTTCTTCGCGCACCGCGCCAGCAATGCCGAAGTATGGGATGTGGAGGGCAAGCGCTACATCGACTTCGCATCCGGAATCGCCGTGCTCAATACCGGGCACCTGCACCCCAAGGTTTCGGCCGCAGTAACGGAGCAGCTGGGCCGGTTCAGCCACACCTGCTTCCAGGTGATGCCTTACGATTCCTACATACGCCTCGCGGAGCGCCTGAACGCACTCGTGCCCGGCTCCACGCCCAAGAAGACCATGCTGGTCTCCACGGGCGCGGAAGCGGTGGAGAACGCCGTTAAGATCGCCCGGGCGTACACGGGGCGCCCGGGCGTCGTGTCCTTTTCCGGAGGCTTTCACGGGCGGACCATGATGGGGCTCGCGGTTACCGGCAAGGTCGTCCCCTACAAGACCCGCTTCGGACCATTTCCGGCGGAGGTCTATCACGCGCCGTTCCCAGTTGCGTACCACGGTGTCAGTGTCGAGACGTCCATCGCCGCGTTGGAGACGATCTTCAAGGCCGACATCGAACCCACCCGGGTGGCCTGCATGGTCGTCGAGCCGGTGCAGGGCGAAGGCGGATTCTATGCGGCACCGCCGGAGTTTCTGCAGGCGCTGCGGCGCATTTGTGATACCCACGGAATCGTGTTGGTTATCGACGAGGTGCAGACGGGCTTCGGCCGCACGGGTCGGATGCTCGCCATAGAGCACTCGGGCGTAGAGCCCGATTTGGTAACGATGGCCAAGAGCCTGGCCGGCGGATTCCCGTTGTCGGCGGTGACCGGCAAAGCGGAAATCATGGACGCTGCGGAGCCGGGCGGGCTTGGTGGCACCTATGCGGGCTCCCCCCTCGCCTGCGCTGCCGCCCTGGCGGTGATTGACGCCATCGAGGACGAGGGCTTGTGCGCGCGCGCGGATTCCATCGGCGAGCACATCAAGCGGCGCGTCGGCGCCCTGGCGCAATCCGACACTTTGCGGGGCACCATTGGTGAGATTCGAGGCCTCGGGGCCATGGTGGCCATGGAGTTGGTGGAGGGCGGTGATCGCGATCGCCCGGCCGCCGGCCTGACCAAGGACCTGGTGCAACTGTGCGCCCGCCGCGGTCTGCTGCTGCTGGCTTGCGGTACCCGAGGCAACGTGATTCGATTTCTGGTGCCGCTCACCGCCTCTGACGCGATCGTTGATGAAGGCATGTCCATCCTGGGCCAGGCGCTGACGGAGCTCGCTGCAAGGTAATTTTTTCCCGTCACGTCGGGTCCGCCAAGCTCGACCCGAGTCTTCGCCGCATTCGCGGTTCTGCTCGGCACAAAAGCCAGCTTCTGCTGGCGGAGAGGCTTCGATCCGGGCCCGAGACTCTGGATTCGCCGTGCACGAATCAGCCGGCCACGGACAACTACGGTTGCGGCGGTCCGCGCGACCGCAGGGCAAACCTCCGAAGTACCCGATCCCACCTCATCCATCCCGACGCTGCCGGTTTTCGGAAGCGTCGGGATTTTCCCGTTCGTCTTCCGCACGCTTCAATTCGCGGCCGCCGAGCTGATTCCGTCGGGCACACCTGCTGGGGTAGACGCGGCGACAAGCTGCACGGTGGCGTGTACAGCGTAGCGGAGGTCCCGACCAAAGTTGTGAAGCCGTGCCTCGCATGAGGGGGTCGGTTCCTAGCTCGTGAGGCCACCAGTCTCCATCGGTCGTGCTGCGAGCAACTCTCCCCGTGACCCGTGGCGGCGAATCCGCAGCAGGAGCGCGCGCATTGACCTTCATGCGTCACCTCAAGCCAACGGGGGAGCGCGGCGGTTGCGACGAGATCACCCAAGGCGACCCTGAACGATTCCGACCAGCAATCGCCGGAGTACATCCGTGTGCGGCAGGGAAAACCAGTTTTGAAACCCGTTTCCCTGAACCGGGCCGCGCACGGACCTGTGGCCGAAACGCGTTGGCCAATCAACGGTCGGCCCGGATTGGCGCATCCCGATGCCATGGCCCGGTCAACCAATCTATTGCATAGGAATAAATGAAAGCGCGCATCATTTTGGGGCGCTCGCTCGCCCGATCAAACTGCACTGAAGCGGTCTATTGACGATTAAGAAGATCTTTTGTATAAGTATTGTATCATTTTATATCAATCGCCCTGCAACCCTCGCCAAAGCCGACCAGACCCATGACTTCCATCGAGACGACGACAGAGAGCTACCAGCGGCGCCTTTCCGGTGTGACCGGGAGGGCGGCGGGCGCGGAGCCCGCACCGACGGAAGCAGTCGGTCGAGGCGACCAATCGAGAGACTCTGTCGTGAGACACTCTGTCGTGGCTGGCGGCCGCCGAAATTCTTCGGCAGGAAGATCGGCCTTCGACCTTGCTCTGACTCTCATGGAGCGAGGACTCTTGCCTGACGCGTTGGTCAGGGGCGGCATCCGCTCACTCCTCCGGAAACGACTGCGGCAGATTCACGGCGAAGAATGCGAAGCCGCCGCCGACGCCGTCGCGGAGTTCGTTGCGGACATGGACACTGCCGAAATCGCCCCACGCCCGCAGGCGGCGAACGAGCAACACTACGACGTGCCGGCCGCATTTTTCGAGGCCGTGCTTGGACCGCGCCGCAAGTACAGCTGCTGCTTCTGGGATGACGACGCGACTCGGTTGGACGAAGCCGAAGAGCAAGCGCTTCGCCAGACTGCCCACCGTGCTGGAATCGTGGACGGAATGCACATACTCGAGCTTGGTTGCGGCTGGGGCTCGCTCACTCTTTGGCTCGCCGAGCACTATCCCGCATCCCAGATTACGGCGGTTTCGAACTCCGGGTCCCAAGGCGCATTCATCGCGCGCGAAGCCGAGCGTCGCGAGTTGAGAAACGTGGACGTTCTGACGCGCGATATGAACGACTTCGCAACGAATCTGCGCTTCGACCGCATCGTTTCGGTGGAAATGTTCGAGCACATGCGCAATTACCGCGCTCTCTTTTCCCGAATCCACCACTGGTTGGAACCAGGCGGCCAATTCTTACTGCACATTTTCGTGCACCGCAGCACACCCTATGCGTTCGTGGACGAGGACTCTTCCGACTGGATGAGCCGGCACTTTTTCGCAGGCGGCATCATGCCAAGCGACAACCTGCCGCTCCATTTTCAGGACGATCTCAGAGTCGTTCGTCAGTGGCGGTGGAACGGGGGGCACTACGCGAAAACCCTAAACGCCTGGCTGGCCAATATGGATGCGAGAAAGGCGGAAATTCTGGCCCTTTTTCGAGATGTTTACGGCCCCGAGCAGACGCAGATCTGGTGGTCCCGGTGGCGGACTTTCTTCATGGCCTGCGCCGAGCTTTTCGCTTACGACGATGGCCAGCAATGGTGGGTCAGTCATTACCTTTTCGAGCGTCCTAGGGACCAAAACTGAGGCTGGCACGATTTCATGCCCATCATCCTCAACTTGATACTTTTTCAGATCGGGTGGTTCTCGTGCGTACTCGGCGCAGCCAACGACTGGCCCTGGATCGGCGTCTGCGCCGCTGCCATTGTAGTTGCCTTGCACATTGCGCGCGCCCGTCGCCCGCTCAAGGAAATGGCCCTGATCGCAACGGCTGCCGCCCTGGGAACGGCCTGGGATAGCACGCTGGTCGCTGCCGGGCTGTTCTCATACCCCGTCGGAAACGTGCTCGCCAACACGGCGCCTGTTTGGATTCTGGCCATGTGGGCGCTGTTTGCAACAACGCTGAACGTCAGCTTGCGCTGGCTCAAGGGGCGACCGTTTCTTGCCGGGCTTCTGGGCGCTGTCGGCGGTCCGAGTGCGTACTACGCCGGCGCGGAGATTGGCGCGGCGACCCTGGTAGATCCCGTCGCCGCGCTCGCAGCTCAGGCAGTCGGATGGGCGTTGATCATGCCGCTGCTCGTTACGCGATCGAGCCGACTCGACGGCTTTCGCCCCAGAGAAAGGGATACGGGGGAGCCATGTTTGACTTGAGCACCTGGTTGTGGGCCGGCACAGCGCTTGCCGTCATTGCCGCGCTCGGCTGGGCATACAGTGTGGCGCGGCGCAACGTCAACGTCGTCGATAGCCTCTGGGCCATTTTCTTCCTGGCCGCAGCGGCAGTCTACGCGATCGACGCGCCAGGTGAACGGACATCCCTGGTTCTGTTCTTGGTGACGGTTTGGGCCTTGCGGCTCTCGGGCTACCTGACTTGGCGCAACTGGGGCCAGCCCGAGGATCAGCGCTACCAGACTATCAGGCGCAACAACGAGCCCAAGTTCGGCATCAAGAGTCTGTTCATCGTTTTCGGTCTGCAAGCAGTACTTGCCTGGATCATCTCACTGCCCCTGCTGGCGGCGATCACCGCCCAAACCCATTTGTCTCCACTGGACGTCGCGGGCATCACGCTCTGGGTGCTTGGCATGACCTTCGAGTCCGTTGGAGACTGGCAACTGGCGGCGTTCAAGTCCGACCCGCGCAATCGTGGCAAGGTTTTGGAGCACGGACTCTGGCGCTACACCCGCCACCCGAACTACTTCGGGGAATTCTGTATCTGGTGGGGCTACTACCTCATCGCCCTGTCCGCTGGCGGCTGGTGGAGTCTTCCAGCACCCGTGCTGATGACTGTGCTTTTGCTAAAGGTCTCGGGCGTCGCCCTGCAAGAGAAAGACATAGGCAAGCGGCGTCCAGCCTATGAAGATTACGTGAGGCGCACCAACGCGTTCTTCCCGGGGCCGCCGCACGGCAAAGCGTGTGTCGAGGCAGAAAGATGAAGAACTGGACTGCCTGGGCCGTCCTCATTTTGGCCGCACCGAACGCCGCACAAATCGCAGCAGCTTCGTCCGCTCAAGAATGGCGCTTCACGGTCTATCTCGACGAATCGGAGATTGGCTATCACAACTTCCGTTTACTCCCCGAGGCCGACGGATACCGCTTGACGAGCGAGGCAGTGCTGGCTGTGAAATTCCTTTTCCTGAATGCCTACAGCTACTCGCATCAAAGCGAGGAGATTTGGCGTGATGGCTGCCTAACCTCCATTCGCGCCACAACAGACGACGACGGCGAAAGGTACGTCGTCAGGGGTAGCGCGACGGAAGGGCAGATGCTCCTGACTACATCGGAGGGCGCGAAACCCCTGAACGGGTGCGTTCGCACGTTCGCTTATTGGGACCCCGAGTTACTCGCACTACCGCAACTGCTGAACCCTCAGACCGGCGAGTATGTGAATGCGAAGGTCGCACGAGTCGGAACCGAGCGCATCACGGCGCTCGGCGCGACCGTGCAGGCAGTGCGGTACAGCCTGAGCGCCGCCGACGCGAACGTCGACCTTTGGTACTCCCAAAGTGGCCAATGGGTGGCTCTGGAAACGACGATCGACCGCGGTTCCAGGCTGCGTTATGCCCTCAATTAGGGCAGCAACGATGGAGACGACATGCCCCACAGAGTCCTCGCACTGTCCGCGCTGCTCACGGCGCTATTGACGGGCTGCACGACGATGGATACGAAGCCTCTACACACCGTCGACCACGTAGACCTCGAGCGATTCATGGGCGAGTGGTACGTGATCGCCAGCATCCCGACGTTTATCGAACGGCACGCCCACAATGCCGTGGAAACATACCGGCTCGACGCGGATGGGACTGTGGCGACGACCTTCACCTTCAACGAGGGTTCATTCGACGGGCCGCTCAAGCGTTACGAACCGCGCGGTTTCGTGCGCGATTCAGAGTCGAATGCCGTTTGGGGAATGCAGTTCATTTGGCCCATCAAGGCCGACTACCGCATCACGTATTTGGAAGACGATTACTTTCTGACTGCAATCGGGCGCGACAAGCGCGACTACGCTTGGATCATGGCGCGTGAGCCCCGCATATCGGACGAGGACTATGCGCGCGTCGTCCGGCACCTTCAAGAGCAGGCTTACGACGTCGCGAAGCTGCGCAAGGTTCCACACCGCTGGCCGCAGCGTGAAGGACATGGCAGCGACGAGTCGGGCAAAGGGGTGGACGCCACATCATGAGGATTGCAGTGATCGGGGCCGGCATTGCCGGGAACACTGTCGCCTACCACCTGTGCCGGGCGCACGACATCACGGTGTTCGAAGCCAATCGCTACGTCGGCGGCCACAGCAACACAATTGACGTGGACATTGACGGATGCGAGTACGCGGTCGATACGGGATTCATGGTCTACAATGACTGGACCTACCCGAACTTCATACGCCTTCTCGACGAACTGGGTGTCTCCAGCCAGGAGACCTCGATGAGCTTCGCCGTACACAGCGAGGCGACAGGACTCGAGTACAACGGAAGCACTCTGAGCGGTCTGTTCGCCCAAAGGCGAAATATTCTCAACCCGCGTTTCTGGCGCATGATCGGCGATATTCTCCGGTTCAATCGTGAAGCGCCCGCACTTCTCGACGATCACGCCCATGACATGACACTGGGGGAGTACCTGTCCCGCAACGAATATTCCGTCGATTTCGTCAATCACTACATTATCCCCATGGGCGCGGCCATTTGGTCCTCGGTACCGGAGACCATGCACGAATTTCCAGCGCGCTTCTTTGTTCGATTTTTCGCCAATCACGGATTGCTCAGCATCAACGATCGGCCGAAATGGCGCGTCATTAGCGGCGGCGCGAAGTGTTACGTCGACAAACTCACTGCACCGTTTCGAGAGCACATTCGTTTGGGGTCGCGGGTGATATCGATTCGTCGCACCTCCACAGGGGTGGTCGTTGCAACGGAGGATTTCGGGAGTGAGCACTTCGATGCGGTGTTCATCGCAACTCACAGCGATCAGGCCCTGTGCCTCTTGTCCGATGCCACGCCGCTCGAACATGACGTGCTGGGTGCTCTTACCTACCAGGAAAACGAAGCAGTCCTTCACACCGACACGTCGGTGCTGCCGCGGGCCCGGCGCGCGTGGGCCGCATGGAACTACCTCGTGCCCGCCAATCGGCGCGAGCGCGTGGTCGTGACCTACAACATGAACATTCTGCAATCGTTACGCTCGAATCGTGCTTTGCTGGTTACGCTCAACGACTGTGAATCGATCGACCCAGCCCGAGTGCTGCGGCGCATCACGTACCACCATCCGGTCTTCACGGCGGACGCCGTAGCGGCACAGCGCCACCAGGCGCAGATCAACGGCAAGCACCGTACTTACTTCTGCGGCGCTTACTGGCGCAACGGCTTTCACGAGGACGGTGTGATGAGCGCCCTCGCCGCACTCGACCACTTCAAGGCGAACGACGAACATGCACAGTTGCCTCTACGAAGGACAGGTTAGGCACAGGCGGTCCGCGCCGCGTAAGCACGTGTTCGGATACCCGATATTCATGATCCTGCTGGACCTCGACGAATTGGAAACGGTATTTCGCGGGCGCTGGCTTTGGTCGACAGTGCGCCCGTCTGTGGCGCGTTTTGCGCGAAGGGACCATGTTGGCGAGCCGCGCGAGCCTCTGGAAAAGACCATCCGCGACCTGGTGCAACTGGAAACGGGCGTGCGGCCCAGCGGCCCGATTCGGCTGCTCACCCACTTGCGCTACTTCGGCTACTGCTTCAACCCGGTGAGCTTCTACTACTGCTACGGGGAGTCCCATGATCGCGTCGAAGCAATTGTCGCGGAGGTCAACAACACGCCTTGGGGCGAACGTCATTGTTACGTGTTGCAGAACGAAGGCAGTACCGACCGGCGACATTTTCGTTCCGCTCGGCGAAAGGAATTCCACGTCTCGCCCTTCATGCCCATGGATATGGATTACGCCTGGCACTTCAGACTACCGGGCGAGCGACTGGCTGTGCACATGCAGAACGTGCGAGACGGAGTGAGGGTTTTTGATGCGACGCTGACCCTCAAGCGGTATCCCATCAGCCCTGGCACGCTCGCAAGCACGCTGGCACGTTTCCCATTCCTCACCGTCGCCGTGATCGCCAGGATCTATTGGCAGGCATTCAGGCTGTGGCTGAAAGGAACTCCCGTGTACCCCCATCCGAACAAGGTCACTCCAACGACAACCGATGGCGCGAAGGCATCATGAGCAGTAAAACCACCTCAGCCGTCGCCGCGGATGGCGAGAGGCTCATCACAAAGCCGCCGGTCATGCAGAACCTGGCGCGACGCCTGGTGTTCTCCCGGCTGCAGAGAATTAGGGACGGCGAGCTGCTTTTGACGGAGGGCATGGACAAGTTTCGATTTGGGCAAGGAACGGACGCCCTGCCCGACCGCGTCC